>JBCCTP010000264.1:0-6688 GCA_039198505.1 Actinomycetota bacterium
CCGCCCCCCCCCCCCGGGCTCGCGGGGGGCCGGCCCCTCGCCCCCCCCCCCCGCCGCCGCCCCTCGACCCGGGTCTCGGGCGCGAGCGGCGCACCCCTCGAACCGATCCGATCGACCCGACCGATGACCCATCGCATCCTGCTCGTCGACGACGAGGAACCGATCCGGAGCCTCGTCGCGTCGTACCTCGTCGACGAGAGCTTCATCGTGGAGGAGGCCGCCGACGGACAGGCGGCGGTCGACCGACTCGACCGGCAGCCGCCGATCGATCTGATGGTGCTCGACGTGCGGATGCCGCGGCTCGGCGGGATCGACGCGCTGCGCGAGATCCGTCGCCGCTCCGACGTCTACGTGATCATGCTGACCGCGGCGTCGGAGGAGACCGACCGCCTGATCGGCCTCTCGGTCGGAGCGGACGACTACGTCACCAAGCCGTTCTCCCCGCGGGAGGTCGTCGCCCGCGTGAAGGCCGTGCTCCGTCGCACCCGACCGGCCGGAGACGACGCCGAGCGACGGCGCGAGCCGTTGCGGTTCGAACGGCTCGTGATCGACACCGATCAACGGCTCGTCGAGCTCGACGGCACCGAGGCCGACCTGACCGCCCTCCAGTTCGACCTGCTCCTCGCCCTCGCCGAGAGTCCGGGACGTGTGTTCACGCGGTCCCAACTCATCGAGCGGGTGTGGGGTCGCGACTTCTTCGGCGAGGAGCGCATCGTCGACGTGCACGTCGGCAACCTCCGCAAGGCGCTCGCCGACGACGCCGCCGACCCCGCCTTCGTTGCGACGGTGCGCGGCGTGGGATACCGATTCGTCGCATCGCCCCCCGGTTCGGATCCGACCTCGTGAGCACGATCCGCCGCCGCCTCTTCCGGTCGCACTTCGCCGTGATGTTCGTGGCGCTCGGTGTCCTCGCCGCTGTCAGTCTGATCGGGTACGCGATCTTCGAGATCGTCGACGGCGTCGGCGGTGGGGGCGGCGATCACCGAGGCCCGGGCGGCTCCGGTGGCGGATTCGGCGACGGCGACGACTTCGACGGGGGTGGGCCGCTGTTCCTCCTCATCCCGCTCGCCGCCGCCATCCTGGCCGCCAGCCTCGTCTCGGTGCGCGTAGCCCGACGCCTTGCGACGCCGATCGAGTCGATGCGCGAGGCGACGACCCGGATCGCGGAGGGTGACTACGACGTCGTCGTCGACGGTGGCGACACCGCGGAACTCGCGGCGCTCGCCGCCGACGTCAACACGATGGCCCGGGAGATCGCCGAGACCGAGGCCCGCCGACTCCAGCTGATCGGCGACATCGCTCACGAGCTGCGGAACCCGCTCGCCACGATCGAGGGGTCGATGGAGGCGCTGATGGACGGCGTGATCCCGGCGACCGACGAGACCTACGCCGGCGTCGCCCGCGAGGCTGCTCGACTCCGTCGACTCGCCGGCGACCTCTCGGCGCTGTCGGCCGCGGGCGAGCGGGTCCCCGGCGTCGAGCGCGTCGATCTCGTGGCGCTCGTCGGAGACGTCGTCGAGCGGTTGCGACCCCAGGCAGCGGCGCAGGAACTCGAGCTCGCGATCGACGCCGACGGCGACGCGGTCGTCGAGGGATCGCCCGACCAGCTCACGCAGGTCTTCGTGAACGTCATCGGCAACGCCGTGCAGTACACGCCGAGCGGTTCGGTGAGGATCGCGATCCGGAGCGGCACGCATCGGGTGGCGGTGTCGGTGGTCGACACCGGTCGTGGACTCGCCTCGGACGACCTCGAACGGATCTTCGAACGATTCGTCCGCGTCGACGAGGACTTCGCCGACGGCACCGGCGTCGGGCTCACCATCGCTCGCTCACTCACCCGAGCCCACGGCGGCGATCTCACGGCGGCGTCGCCCGGTCCGGGTCACGGCTCGACGTTCACCGTCGATCTGCCGCTCGCGACACCGGGTTGACGCGGTTGACGCGACGACCCAGCCCTCCGGCAACGTTCTCGTTGACTCCTCGCGCACCCACGGCGCACACTCCTCGTGAGAACGCGTGGGGCCGAGCGGTCAGCTGACGGTGTCGAAGTCCTGACGGACCCGCGGCTCGGCGGGGAGCGGGTCGATCGGTGACCCGCGGACCAGCAGCACCGGGCAGGCGGCTCGACGGACGAAGCCCGACGAGACACTCCCCATCGTCAGCTTCTCGATGCCGGTCCGACCGTGCGACGACGCGACGAGCATCGACGCACCGACGCTGTCGACGTACTCGGTGATCGCCGGGATCGGACGACGACCGTGCAGCTCTTCGTGCTGCACCGTGCGGCCGGCCCGTTCGCCCTCCCGGCGGGCGAGGCCTTCGATGTACGCCGACTCCGCAAGGTCGGTCGTGTGCAGGAACGTCTCGGTCCCCACGTGGACGACCCAGGCGTCGACACCGAGCGCCTCGGCCCAGCGAACACCGTGCGGAAGTGAACGCTCGGAACGTTCGCTGCCGTCGACCGCGATGACGACCGGGCCGTCGAGCCGGCCGACCGCCGAGCGCGGGCCGATGAGCAACGTCGGACCGGAGATGCGTCGCAGGACCCCGTCGGTGACCGATCCGACGATTGCCGTCGACCTTCCGCGCCCGTGCGACGACATGACGACGAGCGAGTTCTCGGATGCGTCGGCGACCGCCGCGATCTCCGCCGCCACACTGTCGACGGCGAGTCGGACCTCGATCTCGACCTCGACGAGCGGCTGCCGCCGACGGACCTCGACCTCGAGGTGATCGCGGGCCCGTTGTCGGTCGACCACGGAGTACTCGACGGACACGAGGACGACCCGTGCCCCGGTGCGATGGGCGAGCGCGAACGCATGGTCGACCGCACGCCAGGAATCATGGGAGCCGTCCACGGGGACGACCAGGCGATGAGACATCGTCGCCCTCCTCTCGATCTCACGGCCGGTGTCTCCGGAGATCATCCGCGCGCCGAGCGTTCGCGAGGAAGGGTCCGAGGTCCCGATCGCGCTCGGTTCAGAGGTAGCTGAGCTCGCGCGCCGATCGCGTGAGCGCCTCACGGTGGTCGGGGTGGGCCACCGCGATGAGAGCTCGGGTCCGCTCGGCGATGGTGCGACCGCGCAGCTCGGCGACGCCGAATTCGGTGACGATCTTGTCGACCGTGTTCTTCGGTGTCGTCACCACATCGCCCGCCGGGAGCTGAGGGACGATGCGCGAGATCCCGCTCGACGTCGTGGAGGCCAGGACGACGAAGCCCTGACCTCCGTCGGAGTACATCGCGCCGCGCGCGAAGTCGTTCTGCCCGCCCGACGACGAGTAGTACTTCCCGCCGATCGTCTCGGACGCACACTGGCCGAGGAAGTCGACCGTGAGAGTGGCGTTGATCGACACGAACCGATTCTCCTGGGCGATGATCCGAGGGTCGTTGACGTATCGGACGGCGTGGAGCTCGACCGCCGTGTTCTCGTGCAGGAAGTCGTGCAGCCGGTCGGTGCCCAAGGCGAAGGTGGCCACCGCCTTCGTCCGGTTGAGGCGCTTCTTCACGCCGGTCACGACGCCGGCCTCGATGAGGTCGACCACGCCGTCGGACAGCAGCTCGGTGTGCACGCCCAGATCCCGGTGGCTCGACAGCGCCGCCATGATCGCGTTGGGTGTGGCGCCGATGCCGGTCTGGATGGTCGCCCCGTCGGGGATCCGTTCGGCGACGAACGCTGCGATGCGGCGGTCGAGTTCGCCGGGCTCCGGCGGGTCGACGGTGACCAGCGGACGATCGCTTCGACACCACCCGACGACCTGGCTCATGTGCACCTGGTTGCGGCCGAACGTGCGCGGCATCGCATCGGTGACCTCGAGGAAGAACGGAGCGCGCCCGATGAAGCTCGAGGTGTAGTCGGCGCTGACGCCGAGCGAGAAGTAGCCGTGGCGATCGGGAGGCGACGCCGCGGCGATCACGAGCGGCCGCTCGATGCGACTGCTCATCAGCTGGAACACCTCGGAGAAGTGCGCCGGCACGAGCGACACCGACCCGTCGCGGAAGTACGGGCGAGTGATGTGGGACAGGAAGTACGAGACGTGGCGGAAGCTGTCTCCGAACTCGCCGCGCAGGTACCGCCGATCGTTGATCGCGTGCATCTGGTGCACGCGGAGTCGATCGAACCGATCGGGGTCGGAGGCGACCGCCGCCTCGATGGCATCGAGCACCGCCGTGGGCTCACCGTTGGCGAGCGGGACCACCAGCTCCACGCCGGGGTCGAGATGGTTGAGGATGTCGCCCGGGGCGTCGGGCGCCTCCATCGGCTCGCTCACGGTCGGTTGCGATCAGTCGGGCGGTTCGTGACGCTCACGGGCGCCCGAGCGAGCCGTCGACATCGACGGTGTCGACCACGTGGAACCGACGGCCGGTCACCGTGTTCGGCGTGATGCGCACGAACGTCGGCTTGTCGGTGGCGATCCACGGGAAGAGGGGGAGATCGTCGGCGGCGTAGCGCTCCTCCATGCGTTCGATCTCGTGGGCCCGGCCCTTCACGATGACGCTCCACGCCATCCGCTCCTCGGGCAGGTAGCCGTCGATCTCGAACGCCACGTGGTGCATGAGCACGGCGGCCGCGAGCTTGGTGCCGGCCCCGCTGCGGAACACGATCTCGCGTCCGTCGACCAGGTAGTTGATCGGGAAGATGTCGGGTTGCCCGCCGACGTCGACGGCGAGTCGGCCGACCAGCGTGGAGGACAGCAGCTCCCAGCACTCGTCGTCGTCGAGGATCTCCACAGGATCGGCTGAGCTCATGCCGTGATCGTAGGACGCCGGGAGGCACCCGGTAGAGGCCTCGGTCCCGGCGGATCGCAGAAGTGGTCAGAATTGGCCCGTGTCCTCCCCTCGGCTCACGCTGTTCTCCACGAAGGCGTACGACATCGACGCCTTCGACACCGCCACCCCTCCGGTCGGCGACCCCGGCCACGTCGACGTCGTGTACCTCGAGACCGGACTCGACTCGACCACGGCCGCGCTCGCCCGGGGCTCCGATGCCGTGTGCGTGTTCGTCAACGACTTCGTCGACGCGGCCACGCTCGACGCTCTCGACGAGGCCGGAGTCGGTGCCGTCGCCCTCCGCTGCGCCGGCTTCAACAACGTCGACGTCGAGCGCGCCCACGCCCTCGGGATCCGTGTCGTGCGCGTGCCCGCCTACTCCCCGAACGCCGTCGCCGAGCACACGCTCGCCCTGATGCTCACGCTCAACCGCCAGATCCATCGAGCCCACAACCGGGTCCGCGACGGCAACTTCTCCCTGCAGGGTCTGGTCGGCTTCGACATGGCCGGCAAACGGGCGGCGGTGGTCGGGACCGGACACATCGGGCGCATCGTCGCTCGTTTGCTGTGGCATCTCCGCTGCGACGTCGTCGCCGTGGATCCGTTCGAGGACGAGCACCTCGTCGACCTCGGCGTGCGGTATGTCGAACTGCACGAGGCACTCGCGGACGCCGACATCGTCACCCTCAACTGCCCGCTCCTCGAGTCGACGCATCACCTGATCGACGACGAGACCCTCCCGATCATGAAGCCCGGCGTGATGCTGGTGAACACCGGTCGGGGTGCGCTGATCGACACCGAGGCGGTGATCGACGCTCTCAAGTCGGGACGAATCGGGTCGCTCGCACTCGACGTGTACGAGGAGGAGGGCGACCTGTTCTTCGAGGACCGCAGCCAGCAGGTGTTGCACGACGACACGTTCGCCCGTCTCCTCACGTTCCCGAACGTGCTCATCACCGCTCACCAGGCGTTCCTCACCCGCGAGGCGCTCGACGCGATCGCGACGACGACCCTCGAGAACGTCGTGTCCGTCGCTGCGGGTGAGCCGTGCGACAACCAGGTCCACCCTCCGAACTGATCGGCACACATCGGCCGCAGCTGCCCACGCGCCGGCGGAAGTGCCGGATGCCCCGGCACGACAAGATCGGCTCAAGGATCGGCGCGACGGCTCACACCGCGGACGATCGCCGACGATCCATCGGGCATGGAGCTCGCCGAGTCCCGCTCGCTCACGCCACCGCCGCGGACCGACCAGGGATTCGAACGCGGGTACGCCTGCACGCCCAGCACCGAGAACGGTGGGCATCCGACCCACGACGCCTGCCCGGGGTGGTGGCCACAGCTGGGCTCCGCCGAGTTCGACGGTTGGCGCTGCGCGTGCCCGTGCCACGAGCAGGGACGCGGCTGGCCCGGACACCCCGACCACGACCGGCTCCTCCACCTCGTCCGCTGACGCGGCCGAGTCGGTCGGGCACCCCGTCGCACGGCAGCCGCCGACTTGCCGAACTCTTTGCAGAGCCGCGGCCCACGGCTTGTCAGTCGCTCTCCATCGTGATCGTCGACGGAACGCATCAGCGCTCCGACACCGACATCACATCCCCCCACCAACGGGAGAAGGAGACACTGACATGAACATCCGAAAGACCCTCATCACCGGCGCGATCGTCGCCGGCTGCGCCATCGGCGGTGCCGGCGTCGCCTCGGCGTTCGACGGAGACGGCGACCGGGCGCCCGCCGACGGCGGGGCTCAGGGCGTCGCCCAGGTCGACGGCGCCGACGCTGACGGAGACGGCGAACGCGACGGTCGCCGTGGCGGCCGACGCGGGATCGACCGCGAGACGGTCGCCGAGACCATCGGCATCACCGTCGACGACCTCCGGGCCCAGGTCGGCGACGGTTCGACCATCGCCGACGTCGCCG
>JBCCTP010000265.1:0-6681 GCA_039198505.1 Actinomycetota bacterium
ACCTTCATCGGCACCAACGTCGACGGACGGAACTCCGAGGGCATCGGAACCGGATCGACCCAGCCCTCGCTGTACGTGACGACCGGGTCGACGGTGGTGGCCGGCACGCTCGTGCACATCACCGACAGCGACGGCGAGGCGCTCGTGACCTTCGAGCCGCACAACGACTTCAGCGTGATCGTGTTCTCGTCACCCGACCTTGTCGAGGGTGAGTCGTACGACGTGTACCTCGGCGGCAGCGTCGATGGCGACTCCGACACGGACCTGCACGACGCATCGACCTACGTCGCGGGAGAACTCGCCGGGACGATCACGGCGACCGTGTCAGCGTGACCGGGCCCACGGATCGGCGAGCGACTCGATCAACGACACGATCTCGTCGGTCATCGCCTCGCCGTCGAGGCTCTCGGGCTGGAACGCAGCACGGAGGAGCGGAACCGCCTGGGTCATGTCGGAGAGCAGATCGAGATGTGGGTGATCGGGTCCGAGGATCCGGGCGATCGTGCTGCGCACGTAGCTCAGGTCGTAGCCGTCCTTGACAGCCGCCTCGATCCCGTCGTCGGAGCGCATCGCCGAGATGAGGCCGGGCACGAGATCGGGCTTGGCCTCCGCGGACCGGCATCGGTCGCCCACCACCGCCCGGAGGTCGGCCACCGGATCGTCGGTGACCGGCGCCTCCCCTGCGGGCATGTTCCGGATCGCCTCGGCGAGGAGCGCCTCCTTCGTCTCCCACCGTCGGTAGATGGCGCCCTTCCCTGCGCCCGCACGCTCCGCGACGTCCTGGGTGCGGATGCGGTCGAAGCCGACCTCGAGGAGCAGGTCGGCGGCCGCGATGAGGATCGCATCGGTGCGTTCCTCGTCGCGCCGACGACCGGTGGTGTTGGTGGGTCGGCGTCCCGATTCGTCCGTCACCACAGGAACACTAACAGAACTGTTGCGTTCCGGTACTCAGTAGTTCTAGATTAACGGAACCCGATGGTTCCGGAATGGAATCGACCCGTCCAGGGAGAGGATCGACATGCTCGACATCAAGCACACCCGCATCATCAACGCACCCATCGCCGAGGTCTGGCGCGTCGTCGTCGACGACTTCACCAGCGCCCACCGCTGGGCGTTCGGCACCGGCAGCTGCCGCGCCGGCACGGAGTCCGAGGACTTCGACCGCATCTGCGACACCGAGTCCGGCACGCTGAAGGACACCATCACGACGGCCGACGAGGACGCACACGTCCTCGAGTTCTCGGTCGAGGGACTGCCGTTCTTCGTCCGATCGGTCGTGAGCACGTGGACGATGACCGCCGTCTCCGACACCGAGACCCTGCTCACGATGGGTCCGCGGATCGAGACGATCCCGGTGATCGGACACCTCGCCGAGATCCCGATGAAGCGGGCGCTGACGAAGCTCTATCCCGAACTGCTCGACGACCTGGCGACCTTCATCGAGACCGGCGCGCCGTCGGAGCGCAAGAAGCGAGAACTCGCCGGGTTGTGATGCGGCTGTGATGTGCCGACATGGCGCTGTGAGGGCCGGTGCGGAAGCTGCCGTCGTCATCACCGACGACCTCCAGAGGAGACGCAGCAATGAACACCACCGGTCCCATCATCACTCACCCGCCCCGGCTCGGGCGAGCGGCCGTCACCACGGCAGCGCTCGCCCTGCTCGTTGCGGCGTGTGCCTCGGACGACGACCCCGGCTCGTCGACGTCCGACGACGACATCACCGTTGCCGACTCGGCGCTGTCCGATCCCGTCGAGGACGAGGCGACCACCGAGACCGACGACGCCTCCGGCACGTCGACCGACGACGAAACGGACGACGACGAGCCGGTCGACAGGGCCGCTGGCCCACCAGACGTCGGCGCGGCCGCTGCGTATGATCCGGCGACCGCTTCGCTCGAGTTCGACGAGTGCGGGTCCGGATTCCAGTGCGCCATGTTCCCGGTGCCGCTCGACTACGACGACCCCTCTGGCGACACCGTCGAGGTCCACGTGACACGGCAGGAGGCCCGAGGCGAACGCGTCGGAACGCTGTTCCTCAATCCCGGCGGACCCGGCTTCGGCGCCGAGGACATGGTGCGCGGCATCGGGCAGTTCGGACCGCCGGCCCTGGTCGACTCGTTCGACCTCATCGGCATCGACCCCCGAGGCACGGGCCGGAGTGGCGCGATCGACTGCAACACCGACGACGACGCCGACGCACTCCGACGGCTCAGCTTCGGACCGACAGACCTCGACGAGTACCTCGTCGACTTCGAGGAACTCGCGGCCACGTGTGAGGCGAACTACGACACCGGGTACCTGGCGTCGATCACCACGGTCAACGCCGCGCGCGACATGGAGTCGGTACGGATCGCACTGGGCGACGAGCCGCTCGACTACCTCGGCGCCTCGTACGGCACGGCGATCGGTTCGGTGTACGCCACGATGTACCCCGACTCGATCCGGACGATGATCCTCGACGCCGCCGTGCCGACCGACCCGGTCGACGGCACGTTCGAGAGCCGCGCCGCCGAGGTCGAGCAGGCCCTCGTCCGGCTCGACACGTCGTGCGATCTGTGGCTCGACTGCCCGGTGCGCGACGTCGGCTTCCTCGCAGCGATCGAGCAGGTCAGGGCGACACTGGAGGCGGACGGCAACATCGGGAACCTCGATGCCACCACGTTCAACTCTGCGATCAACCTCCTCGTGCCGGTCCCTGTCGCACTGATCGACGTCGCCGAGGGTCTCGACGAGGCCCTCGCAGGCCGGGGGTCGTTGCTGGCTCAGATCGGCGCCGAGGAACTGATCTCGCTTCCCGACAGCGAGTCGCTCGCAGCGAACTCCGGGGCGACGCAGGCGATCGTGTGCGCCGACGGCTGGAACATGGAGAACAGCACCGCCGACGAGCTGGCCGGCCAGGTCGAACGGACCGCGGCGCTCGCCCCGAACGCCGGCCCCGGCTGGGAGACACCGTGCGATCTCTGGCCGGTCACCGGACCCGGCATCCCCGCCGTGTCGTACACCGGAGACGCTCCGATCCTGGTGATCGGCGGCGAGGCCGACGCGATCACCCCGCTCCGCTGGAGCGAGGACCTCGTCGCCGAACTCGGACCGAACGCGTCGCTCCTCATCGGCGAGGAGTCGGGACACACGAAGGCGTTCCAACGGCCGGGCTGCATCGACGACCACGTGTTCACACTGCTGTTCGACGGCGAGCTGCCGGAGTCGGGCACCCGCTGCGGCGTCACGGGCCTGATCGGCATCGGCTACGCCGACGGCACACTCGTGATCGACCGGGTCACCACCGGCAGCCCCGCCGAGGCGGCCGGACTCCAGCTCGGCGACGAGGTCGTCGAGGCCGACGGATCGCCGGCGAACGACTGGATGGACGTCCCGCCCGGCGACTTCGGCGAGGCGCTCGACCTCATCGTCGACCGCGACGGAGAGCTGATCGAGTTCTCCGTCGTTCGGGGCCCGGCCTTCTGGGAGATGTGGCGGGTCGCCGACGACGCCGAGACGACCGAGTGACCGGGGGCGGCCACCTCGGGTCCGACCGCAGGTGGCCGCCCGACGTCTCGATCAGCCGACGCCGGTGTCGACGGTGACGATCGCGGTCGCCGTTCCCGGCAGATTGGCCGAGTCGACGGCCTGCACGATGAGCTCCCAGTCGAAGTTCGTCGGGGCGCCCGGCGACAGCGGGATCGACACGATGGCGTCGGAGCAGTCGATCCCGGCGGACCCACCGATCTCGCCACCCTCGCAGAGCACGATCACGGTGTCGCCGTGTGACGCCGTCCAGCGCATGCGGGTACCGGGGATCACACCATCCTGCTCGTCCGAGGCGAAGGCCGCCACTCGGATCGAGTCGGCCGTCCCCCCGGCGCCGAACACCGAGCCGAGCTCGGGCGAGATGATCGTGACCGTCGGCAACGACTCCCCCGGCGGGATCGGCAGGATCGTCAGCAGCGTCGTGTCGGAGATCGAGGCGTTGCCGAGGTCGGTCCCCCGCATCTCGACCTCGTAGTCGCCGGCGCTCAGCACGCCACCCGGAATCGAGCCCTGGTGACCGACGGCCGAGAAGACCGGGCCGGCCTGCCCGATCCGCCGAATGCTCCAGATGACGGCGTCGTCGGGCAGCTCCTGGTGCAGCAGATCGGGGTCCGACGTCGAGCCCGCGAGGACGATCTCCTCTCCCTCGTACCGGTAGGCGTTGGACGACGGACTGGTGATCGACACGTCCGGCTCGCGGTTGGCGACCTCGATCACCACCTGTGCGTGCGACGTCCCCCCGAAGATGTCGGTGGCCGAGGCGGTGAACACCTGGGTTCCCGGCGCGAGGTCGCTCACGACCACCGGTTCGAGGGTGGGGTCACCGATCGGCGAGCCGTCGGGGCGGTGCCACTGGATCGGCAGGTCGAGACCGGCGTAGCTCGTGAACCGGCCCTCGAGGTCGACGAAGTCCTCCTGCAGGAACACGGTCCCGGCAGCAGGGGCGACCTGGGTGAACACGGGCGCCGAGTACGGCCGGTTCATCGCCGTGGCGACGGCGCGATAGGCGTCGATCCGGGCCACGTTGCCGGTGACCTCGGATCCGAGGGCGTCCTGGTGCGCGGTGGCCAGCAGCACGCTGCGCAGCTCGTTCGCGTCGAGCCCGGGGTTCGCCGCCTTCACGAGTGCTGCGACCCCCGCTACGTGCGGTGTGGCGAACGAGGTGCCACAGACGGGCAGGAGTCCCTCGGTGTTGGGCTCCTCGGGGTCCCAGATCCCGAGGAGGCAGTGCGGCCCCCAGATCTCGACCGAGCCGGTGTTCTTCGCAGTGCCCCAGTTCGAGATCGGGTGCCGCGCCAGCGGGTACCAGTTCTCGACCAGGCTTCCGTCGTCCCACTCGAGGATGGTGCCGCCCTGGACGCCACCGACGCAGACGACGAAGCGACTCTCGCACGGGAGCACGAGATCGTTGCCCGAGTCGATGTTCCGGCTGTCGTTCGACGCCGATGCGAACGGGAGCGCCCCGTACTGGTCGCGCACCTTGCGGAAGATGCGGTCGATGCGCCACTGGTTGATCCCGATGAACGAGTTGATGTCGCTGCTCAGGCTCATCGTGACGATGTCGGGCCGCACGTCCTTCACCACCCGGAGCACGTCGCGCATCCGTGACCACGTTCCGGATCCACCAGACATCACGGTGAGGTCGACGACGGGTGAACCGGGACCGGCCATGCCGTAGTCGTTGTCGAATCGACCGGCCGCCGCGTTGAACACGTGCGTGCCGTGGAACGCCGAGACCGTGCCGCTGCTCTCGCCCCAGCCGTACTTCTTCCAGCTGGCCTTGCGGGTCTCGACACCGAACGGCATGTCGCCGTTCCCCCAGAAGCCTTCGTCGACGACGAGAAGGTCGACGCGGTTGCCCAGCCCGCCCCATCCGTGCAGCATCTGCCAGGCGGCACTCACGCCGCCGTCCTGTTCGCCGCCGACCTGCAGCCACGGCCACTCGAAGGCGTTGGCCCCGAGGGTCGTTCCCGTCGGATCCCACTCGTCGACACCGTCGACCCGCACGTCGTCGCTGTGCTCGAGGAAGTTGGGGGTGACGAAGAGGCCGTGGTTCGCGGTCTCGTCGGCCGCGATCGCCAACAGCGCCACGACATCGCCGCTGCTCGCGGACAGGGTGCCGACGTGGAACGGCTCGATCGCCAGCAGGTTCGCGGCGAGGCTCGACGTGTCGGCAGTGGTCGGATCGATCCGGACGAGGTGGTCGGTGTATCCGTCCCCGAACTCGTCGGGTTCGCCCGACTCGAGGATCTCGCCGTTCCGGCGATCGAGGAGTCCGTCGAGTGCTGCCGGATCGTCGGTCGTCACGATGAGCTCGTCGAGCACCACCTCGGACACGACTCCTTCGGTCGACTCGTAGGCACCGACATCCCTCGATGCCCCTCCCTCGGCCAGAGGCTCGATCACGGGACGGATGGGTTCGACCGACGGCTCGACGATCACGTCGAGTTGGTCGGGAGGAGGCGGCTCGTCCGTGGTCGAGACCACCGGCGGTACGGGTGCCGGCTCGTCGTCCGGCTCGGGAACCTCCGCGAGGGTCGAGTCGGGCGGCGAGGCCGGGGATGGCTCGCTCGTCGGCTCGGATTCGGTGTCGGCCGACGGGACGGCAGCGGGGTCGTCACCGGCGATGGTGATGATCCCCATGGCCAGAGCGGCGGTCACGGCGAGTGCCGTCCACGTCAGGAGGAGTCGCGAGGTCTTCATGGCGGTTCCTTGTCGAGGTCGTTCGGATGAGTCCGACCGCTCGTCGCCGACCGGTCACGAGGCAGGAGCGCCCTCGGCGACGGATCTCGCGATTTGTTCGGAAGAAATCGCGAGGCCGGGTCTGCGGACGTCTCTGGAACGTCGACAGCGCACGCACGACCTCCGAGAGGACTCCGCCATGAGCACCGACGTCGACCGCACCACCGACCACGACCACACGAACGCCGCCGCCTCGCTCGATGCCGACGTCGCCGTCGACGTGTGGGCCGCCTTCGACCACCACTCGCAGGCACCGACCGATGAGACGATCCAGATCGATCAGGTCGTCGGCGCCGACGCGCCGCCGGTGATCGGTCCGAGCGACTCTCCGATTCATCGATCGGAGACCGACCCGGCACCCGGCCGAGTCGATCGCAGAACGATCGCCGCCGCGGTCGCCGCGACGATCGC
>JBCCTP010000266.1:0-6677 GCA_039198505.1 Actinomycetota bacterium
CGATCGGCAGGTCGAGCCCACCGATCTGGAAGCCGAGACCGACGACCGACGTGACCCGCCCGGCCCGCTGGGGCGCAGACTCCGCCAGCGCACCGGAGATTCGATCGCGGGCGCCGGCCAGGGCGACCGCCGTCGTCACGAGACGAACTCCTCGGTGCCACGGGTGAGGACCAGTTCGCCGGACTCTTCGAGACCTCGGATCGTCTGGACGACCGCACCCTGTGCCTCCTGCACGTCGGACAGCCGGACCTGACCGAGCACCTCGATCTCCTCGATGAGGTTCTGCGCAGCGCGCTCCGACATGTTCGTCGTGATCTTCGAACGCACGTCGGGCTTGACGCCCTTGAGAGCGGTGGCGAGCAGGTTGTTGTCGACGTTGCGCAGAACGAGCTGGATCGACTTGTCGTCGAGGTCGATGATGTCCTCGAACACGAACATCCGCGAGCGCACGCTGTCGGCCAGCTCGGCCTCGGCGTTCTCCAAGGCCTCGAAGATCGACTTCTCCGTCGGACGGTCCGACCGGTTGAGGATGTCGATGAGGCGCTGGACGCCGTCGGCCCGATCGCTCGCACGACGTTCGGCGTTGCCACCACCGAAGCGGCGCTCCATCACCGACGTGATCTGTTCCATCACCGATCCGGAGATCCGTTCGAGTCGGGCGAGTCGCACCGAGGCCTCGCGCCGCATCTCCTCCTCGAGCGCCGACAGGATCTGTGAGCTGAGTTCGGGCTTGAGGTGCGCCATGACGACGGCGACGGTCTGCGGGTGCTCGCCGGCGAGGAAGTTCGCGATCTGCCTGGGTTCGGCGCGAGCGATGAAATCGAACTGCGACTGCGCAGTACGCGCCTCGAGCTCCTCGAGGATGACGGCGGCCTTTTCGCTGCCGACGGAGGCCTCGAGGAGGTCGCGGGCCCGCGACAGACCGCCGATCGTGACGGTGTCGTTGGACTTGGCGAGCTGGGCGAACTCGCGGAAGGACTGCTGGGCGTCGCTCGGCGAGATCGCACCGGACTTGGCGATGGCGGCGCTGACGTCGGCCACCTCGCTCTGGCCCAGCAGCCGCATGATCTGGGCGGATCGCTCGGTCCCGAGTTCGAGGAGGACGATCGCCGCCTTCTCGGCGCCGCTGAGATCTCGACCGGGCGCCTCCGTCGTGCTCACGAGGGTTGCCTCTCATCGGCCAGCCAGCTCTGGAGGATGCGGGCCACGTCCTCGGGGTTCCGATCGGCGTAGCTGCCGAGCTCGTCGATGGCTCGCACCGAGTCCTCGTCGAGTCCGAGCCCGAGGGGTTCCGCACGCTCGACCGCGGCGACGGCCTGGTTGACCTGGGCTTCGGTGGCGAGACCGTCGCCACCCTCGAGCACCGCATCGACGTCGCCGGCCTCGAGCGCTGCCGGCTCGTCTCCGGCGCGGAGCGACTCGATGTCGATCGGAGTCGACACTTCGCGTCGCGCTCGGCGGGTGCTCCGATAGGCGAGGAACAGGGCGATCAGCAGGACGAATCCGATGATGCCGGTCCGGATCATCGACGTCTGGGCGGCAGCGGCCTCGGCAGCGGCGTCCGCGGCCATCGCCTCCTCCGCGTCGATCGTCTCGACCTCTTCGAACGGGAGTGCGGTCACGGTGACCACGTCGCCACGGGCCGCGTCGACGCCGGCGGCGGTGCTCACCATCTGCTGGAGAGCGGTCACCTGCTCGGCCGTCACCGCGTTCTCGTCGACGAGCACGGCGACCGAGAGCTGGTTGATCTGACCCGGACCGTTCGTGATCTGCTCGACGGTGCGGTTGACCGCGAAGGTCCGCTCGGCGTCGTCTCGGGCGTACGACGACTCACCGTTCCCGACGTCGACGCCCACGGGCGCCCCGTCCGGACCGAGGACGCCGGCGTCGCCGGGTCCGTCACCCGTTCCGGCGTACGTCTCGGTCGACGTGCGTTCGGCGATCACGACACCGGCGTCCTCCGCCGTGGTGTCGAAGATCTCGCGCGTCTGGAGCCGCTCGGTCGTGTCGATGTCGGCCTGCACGTTGACGGCCACGTTCTCGATGCCTGCGACCCGGCCGACCATCGTGCGGATCGACGCGGCCAGTTCGCGCTCGAAGTCGTCGGCGGCATCGCCGGTGGCCATGCCGTCGATCCCACCGTCGGTGAGGACCCGGCCGGACGCATCTGCGATGGTCACCGCGTCAGGACTCATGTCGGCGATCGACGACGACACGAGGTGCACCATGGCGGCGACCTGGTCGTTCGTGATCGGGCTCGATCCATCGGTCGCCACGAGCACGGAGGCGGTCGCCTGATCGGGCTCGTCGACGAAGATCGAGTCTTCGGGAAGTGCGAGGTGGACCGTCGCCGATGACACGCCGTCGATCGAGCGCAGGGTCCGGGCGAGCTCGCCCTCGAGCGCGCGCTGGTAGTCGATCCGCTGCCGGAACTCGGAGGTGGTGATGCCCTGGCGATCGAGCAGGGCGTAGCCCTCGTTCGACGCAGGCAGACCCTGACCGGACAGGTCGACGCGGACGTCGTACAGGTCGTCGCGGGGCACGAGCACGGTGCGCCCGCCGTCGGCGAGCTCGTAGTCGATCCCCATCGAGATGAGTTCGTCGGTGACCGCTGCGGCATCGGCCGGCTCGAGGTCGGTGTACGCGGCCGCCATGACGGTGTCGTCCGATCCGCTGGAGATGAGGAACACACCGCCGACCAGGGTGAGGATGGCGGCGCCGATCGCGACCTTCTGGAGCGGCGTGATCCGGGCGAGCAGGTCGGCGCCCTTCGCGCCGGTCGCGCCGCCCGGTGACGTACGGGGATCGCTCGCCATGGATCAGACCTGCATCCGCATGATCTCGTTGAACGACTCGACGGCCCGGTTGCGGATCTCGACCGTGAGCGACGTCATCAACTGCGCCTCGGCCGTGGCCATCGTGAGTTCGTGGACGGCGGTCAGGTCGCCGGTCGCCGCCTGGGCGGCGAGGTCGTCGACCCGGTTGTGGGCGGCGTCGACGGTCTCGAGCGCGTCGCCGATCGCGGAGAAGACGTCGTTCGCTCCTCCGCCGCCGGCGGCTGCGCCGGCAGACCCGGCTGCAGCGGTGGGTCCCGTCGGCGGCAGCGAGATGGGTGGAATGGGGGCGATGCTCATCGGCCGGTTCCGATCTGGAGTGCGGCTTCGTAGGCCTCACGGGCCCGTTCGAAGGTGCGGATGTTGGCCTGGTAACCACGCTGGGCCACCTGCATGAAGACCATCTGCTCGGTCAGGTCGACGGCGGGGCGGCGGATCATGCCCTCCTCGTCGGCGAGCGGATGGTTGGGTTCGTAGGCGACGACACCGTTCGGGTCACCGAAGAGGGTTCCGGTGACGCGGACGCCTGCGCCCTCGGCCGGACCCTCGGCGCTCTCGACGACCACGAAGCGTTCCTGGAACGCCGGCTGGTCGGTCGTCGTGATGTTGTCCATGTTGGCGATGTTGTCCGAGATGGCGTCCAGCCAGAGCTTGTAGGCGCCCATCCCGGTGCGTGCGTTCGCGAAGGCGGCGAACATCGTCGACATCTCGATCGTCCCTTTCCGGTCGTGCTCTCGTCCTGGTGGCGATCCCGCTCGATCAGCGGCCGCGGATGGCGGTGCCGAGCATCGAGTACTTCGACGTCAGCGTCTGCGTCAGCATCCGCTGCTGGAGGACGGCCTCGGAACTCTCGAGCAGCTCGAAGTCGAGGTTCACGTTGTTCCCGTTGAGACGGGTCGGCGCCATCGAGCGCGTCACGTCGATCGTGGCGGACATCGGGTCACCACGGCGCATCGCCTCGCGGAGACCGTCCTCGAAGTTGACGGAGCGGGCCTGGTATCCGGGGGTCTCGACGTTGGCGATGTTCGAGGCGATCGCCCGCTGGCGTGCGTCCAGCCCGTCGAGGGCCCGACCGATCGTCTGTGTCGTCGCGTCGGAGATCGAGAAGATGCTCACGAACCGGACTGTGCCGGGTTCCCACCATGCGCAAGAAGGTCGCCACCCAGCGTCGCCCTGATCCGGGCGAGCGCCGGGCCGATCTGGCCGTCGATGTGTGCGGGACCGCAGTCCACGACCGTTCCGCCACGCTCGATCGACGGATCACCGACGAGTTCGATGTCCGGCGAGGCCGACACGAGGCCGGCTTCGAGCGCCTCTGCGGCGACGCCGGCGTCGTCGGGATGGACCCGGACCACGGGCGACTGATCCGACGGGACGAGGGCGAGTGAACGGCGGAGCGACTCGATCACGACGTCACCGTTCGCGATCTCGCGTCCGATCACTGCCTCGGCGATCTCGACCGACAGCTCGACCACCGCGGACTCGATCTCCGCGACGTCGTGACGGTCGTTGGCGCGCAGCGCGTCGACCGCCTTCTCGAGCGCACTGCAGAGCGAGTCGAGCCGTTCGGCGTTGCGTCGATGGTCACCGATCGCTGCGTCGACATCGGCAGCACCGCGCGCGTATCCGTCGTCGTAGCCGGCCCGGTAGCCCATGTCGTGCCGCCGCCGCTCGGCGTTCGCGTCGGCCCGGGCGATCACCCGGAGCGTGTCACCCCCGGCGAGAACGGGGGCGTCGAACCGGGCGGGCCCACCCGAGTCGGCGTGGACCGCCGGTCGCTCGACGCGCGCACCTGCGGCATCGGCGGTCGCGGTGACGCTGTCGGCGGAATCGGGGGTCATGGTGCGGCGTCGCGTCGACCCTCGGCGGCCCGGTCCTGGGCGAGCAGTTCCCCGACGACCTCGGCGAGGACCTCGGGATGCTCGTCCGCCATCTGGTCGATGAACCGGCGGGTCGCGGCAGCGTCGATGCGTTCTCTCTCTCGCCGGAGAACGTCCGGGCGCATGGCCGGCTGTCGAGAAGGTCGCATCGACGGATCGCCCGATGCGTCGGGGCGCGAGCGTGCCGGCATCCCGGCGATGGGAGCCCGAGTCGCCGTTGCGCGCCGCGCTGCGGGCGACGCAACTCCGCCGGCGGGACGGCCGACGCCCGGTCGAGCGGTCGGTTGACCGAGGTCGCTGACCGATGACGGCGCGCGGCCCGCCGAGGCGGAGTGAGACGAGCGCGACGACCGGCCGGATGCAGCTCGGGCGTTCGAGCTCGTGCCGCTGCGCGGCGAGGTCACCGGACGACGAGGACGCCGGCCGAACGACAGCCAATCGGGAAGCGAGAACCCCCGGCGCCGCTGCGCACGCGGCAGCAGCTGCGACATCGCGAGCGTGCACGCCGCGAGGCCGAACACCCCGATCACCAGGACGGCGACAGCGACGCTGGTGGAGTCGTCCACGATCGCTCCCGTCAGGCTCGTCGCTCGAATCGTGGGGTGGCGGCGCGCGTGTCCGGCCGGGGCCGTCGAGTCGCGCGGTTCGGGAGGGGGATCTCCGCGAGCTGGCGGCGGAGTTCGTCCTGCAGTTCGCTCTGTTCGCGGGCGACCACCCGGGCGTGCTCGGCGCACGAGAGCGGCAGGGGTGGCAGACCGTTCGGCACCTCGAACGCGGGGACGTCGGACACGTCACCCGCGGCGACGGCGCGCCGGAGATCGTCGAGGTGCGCCCGGATCTCGTCGAGCGCCTTCATCCACTGTTCGTGTTCCGGGGTCATGCGAGCAACGAGAACCCTCGTGATGGCGGCTCGTCACCGAACGGCGAGTCGGGACGAGCTGCGGCGGGTGGTTCCGATGCCGACGGTGCGGGCGTCGACACGACGAACTGACCGTTCGCGTCACGTTCGGGCAGCGGCGCGGGCTCGGCGCCCGCCGCCGTGCGGAAGCTGTCGCCGATCTCGCTCAGGATCCGCTGGGCCTCCTTCACGGGGCCGGGATCCTTGTGCACGTTGGCGGCTGCGAGGACGCGCAGGACGTAGTCGTAGATCGACAGCAGCGCCGGTGCGTGCTCCCACGCCTCGACGTCGAGCCACGTCGCCAGTTCGCCGACCAGGTCCTGCGCATGGCCGAGGAGCCGATTCGTCGTCTCGTGATCGGCGGCGGCGATCGACTCCAGTGCTCCGGCGAGGTCGACGTCGAGACGATCGAAGCAGCGCACGAGCACGACCGACGGCGACGCGGTGTCGAGGTCGCCATCGGTGAAGGCGGAGCGCTGGCGCTGATCGAAGCGGAAGTCGGTGATGGTCACGGTCGTGGTCCTGTTCGGTGTGGCGGTCGTGGAGATGCGGCTCAGACCTGCGGGAGGCTCGCGAGCTGGCTGAGGATGAAGTTGCCCTGGTTGTTCAGGCCTTCGAGGAGAGTCGAGAGGCTCGACCACTGGCGGATCAGCGTGTCCTCACGGATCAGGAGACGGTCCTCGAAGCGGTCGATCTGGTCGTTGAAGTCCTCGATCCGCCGCTGCTGTGCATCGGCGACGGTCTCGAGGGTCCCCTCGTCGTCGACGAGGAAGGTCGTGAGCTCGGCGACCCGGGCGGCGAGACCCGGCTGGTAGTCGACGTTGCCGAGAGCGCCGGTGACGCCCCCGTCGATCTGGAGGGAGACTCCGGCCGCCGGCGAGTCGACGAGTTCGTTGAGGAACAGACGGCGGCCGGTGCCGGTGGCCGCGATGCCGTCGATCGTGCCGGCGACGTCGTCCCCGGCGACAGCGTCCCACGTCCCCGCTCCGAGCACGTCGGTGTTCAACTCGAAGTCGCCGGCTGAGCCCCAGTCGTCGGAGCGGAGTCGCAGACCCGTTCCATCGA
>JBCCTP010000267.1:0-6652 GCA_039198505.1 Actinomycetota bacterium
GCTCGCTGCCGGTGTCGCGTCACGCCAGGATCGGTCGGCCGTCTTCCGCGATCTGGTCTGTGGTCTGGGCACGGCCGTCATCGGGACGATCGTCGCCGGTCGTGCCGCCACCGGCGTCTGGCCGCAAGTGTTTCCCGAGTTCGTCGAGCTCGGCGACCGACTCGCATATCCCACGATGCGGCCGGTCATGGTGGTCATCGTCGTGCTCGTGCTCGGCCCCTACGTCAACTCGAACGTGCAACGGTGGATGCGGTTGATGGTCGTCTCAGTGGTCGTGGCTCCGGTGCTCCTCGGCCTGACCGAACTGACGGCGATCCTGGGTGCGGTGGCGCTGAGCTTCTTCAGTGTCGCCGCCGTTCGACTCGCCTTCGGCTCTCCCGAAGGCTTGCCGACGATCGATCGGCTGCGGGCCACGCTCGACCGGGTCGGAATCTCCGTCACGTCGCTCGCGTACCTCGACGAGCAGCCGGGCACGGTCGGCCTGGCCAGAGCGATCGCGTCCGACGGGCGAGCGCTCGACATCAAGGTGTTCGGTGTCGACGCTGCGCAACGCCAACAGACGGAACGCATGTGGCGGAACCTCTGGTACCGCCGCGCCGGGCCGAGACCGCGCGCCGGGCGCGAGGAGCAGGCCCAGCACGAAGCCCTCGCCGTCCTCGTCGCTCGCGACTCGGGGATCAACGTGCCGGCACCGGTCGGCGCAGGCCGAGTCGACAGCGGCGACGTGCTCCTCGTGAAGCTCGGGCCCCACGGCGCCGCGCTCGACGACGTCGCCGAACCCACCGAGACGCAGCTGGGTGCACTGTGGGCGGAACTCGTCTCGATGCACCAACGCGCGCGCGTCGCCCACGGGTCGATCAGCCCCACCACGGTGCGTCTCGACGGCCAGTCCGCGGAGTTCGTCGACTTCTCGCAGGCGTCGGTGTTCCCCACCGAGCAGCAGTTCGGAACCGACGTGGTCTCGATGCTCGTGACCCACGCCCTCGTCGTCGGGAGCGAGCGCGCGGTCGACGTCGCTGCGTCGTCGGTGGACCGCGAGATCCTCGAAGCCGGGTTGCCCTACGTCCAGGATGCGGTGTTGGATCCGAGTCTCCGGCGTCGGTTCGCCTCGTCCGACATGGACATCGAGCAGCTGGGGGAGAAGCTCGCCGAACGCCTCGACGTGGAGCGGCCCGAACCGGCCCCCGTCCGGAGGGTGTCGGTCAAGGACGTCGCGATCGCGATCGGAGCGATCGTCGCCGCGAACGCGCTGATCACACAGATCGCCGACATCGGCTTCGACACGCTGATCGACGAGCTCGGCAACGCGTCGGTGGGATGGCTCGTCACGGCGTTCCTCATCAACCTCACGGCCTACGGCACTGCGTATCTCGGGTTGAGCGCTCTCTGCGAGCAGCCGCTGCCGTTCTCGCCGACCACCCTCCTCCAGGCGGCGAAGAGCTTCGTCGGCCTCGTCGTCCCGTCGATGGTCGGTCGCGTCGGCCTCGACATCCGCTTTCTCCAGAAGCAGGGGGTGCCGCTCGGCGTCGCCTCCACCCAGGGGCCCGTCATCAGCCTGCTGGGCTTCGGCGTCGAGGTGACCCTGCTCGCACTGAGTGCGTGGGCGATCGGTCAGGAGCTCGAGATCGACGGGCTGGTCGACTTCGACGCCGGCGGTCTCGTCACGCTCGCCGTCGTGGTCGTGGTGGTGGCGCTCGCGGTCGTCGCCGCGGTGCCGCGCCTGCGTGACACCGTCGTCCCGTTCGTCCGCGACGCCTTCGGCACGGTGACGAGTGTGCTGACGTCACCGCGCACGCTCGTGCACATCTGCACCGGCGAGGCGCTCGATCGGCTCATCAAGGCGCTCGCCCTCGGGGCGACGGTGGCGGCGTTCGGCGCGAGCCTTCCGTTCGCTGCGCTCGTGTTCGTGAGCGTCGGGACCGGCTTGCTCGCCGGACTCGCGCCCGTGCCGGGCGGCATCGGGGTCGCCGAGGCCACGATGAGCGGTCTCCTCACGGCGAGCGGTCTGCCTCCGGAGCAGGCGGTCTCGATCGCCCTCGTCCACCGGCTCGTGACCGCGTACCTGCCACCGGTGCTCGGGTTCTTCGCGTTCTCGTGGTTGACCGACGAGGGCTATCTGTGAGTCGGCCGACGACCCGAACCTCAGACGAGTGAGGCGACGGCCGTGCCCATGAGGTCGAGGAAGTTGTCCGCGTAGAAGCGGTCGCGCACGTCGTCGGAGCGATCGCCGAGGCTGCGTTCGAATCGCTCGAACGGACGACGTCCGCCCTCCACGTGGGGGTAGTCGGTGTTGAACAGCAAGATGTTCGGGCCGATCTGGTCGGTGACCCACCCGATGTCCTCGGTCGGATAGGGCGTCACTCGCACCTGTCGCTCCACGTACTCGCCCGGCGCGAGGCTCAGGTCGCGGAGGCGCTCCTCGTGTCGCCCGAACGCGTCCATGGCGGAGTCCATCTGTCTGATGAAGCTCGGGAGCCAGATGCAACCCTGCTCGATCACGCCCACGCGCAGGTTCGGGTGTCGTTCGAGCACGCCGTCGAAGATCATCGTGGCGAGGGTCTGCATCGGGGGGAACGGGATCGCCATGTAGTCGACGCTGCGGAAGTTCTCGGCCCCACCGTGGAAGTCGGGTGGGATCGGGAGTCCGTTCACGAAGTAGTTCTGGTCGATGAGGTCGCCGGTGCCGCCGACGTGGAACACGATCGGGATGCCGGCCTCCTCTGCCTGTCGCCACACCCGGTCGAGCTGGCGGTGCGACGGCGAGTGCCCTGCCGGACAGCCCGATGCCACGAGGAGCGCAGCGGCGCCCATCTCGATCGCCTCGGACGCGATCGCCTCGGACCGGTCGAAGTCGGCCAGCGGGACGTAGCAGGTGGGAAGGAGGCGATCGTCGGCGGCACAGAAATCGGTCATGCCCCGGTTGTGGGCGCGAGCGGTTCCGTACGCGAGGTCGAGATCGACTCGCCCGTCGGCGTCGGGCTGCTCCCACTCGTAGAGGCGGGTGTTGTGGAACGTGTTGAACAACAGCTGGCTGTCAACCCCGATGAAGTCGAGCGCTCGGGCGCGGTCTTCGGGGAGGAAGGAGCCCGTCGCCGCGAAGTTCTTCCGGTTCATCACCTCGGCTTCTTCGTCGGCGAGGAACTCGTCGGAGCGAAGGCGCTCGGTGAGGCGATCGAAGATCTCGTCGAGGGACTCCGGATCGGGTGCATCGCCCGGCGCGGCGTCGCCCGTCTGTGCCAGCTCGTTCGCGTACGCCGGGATGATGATCCGGTCACGGATCGACGGATCGGCGTGGTCGCGCAACCAGGTCGGCGGCTCCATGATGTGCGCGTCGGCGTCGTGGACGCGGTCTCGCGAGATGTAGGGCATCCGCCGATTCTCGCGGACGGGGGCCGAGCTCACGAGCGCGGCCAGAGGCCGTAGACGCGCCACCCCTCGTCGCGGAAGCCCACGGCATCGGCGACGTGAGCGCTCGCGACGTTCCGTTCGTCGTGGAGGTACACCGGGACTCGGCCCTCGTCGAGCACGCGTCGGGCGGCGGTGGCGACGAGCCGACGGGCGTATCCCTTTCCGCGCGCTGCCTCCTCGGTGACGACCGAGAGCTCGTAGCCGATGTCGTCGTGCGCCTTGATCCCGACTCCGGCGATCACGGTTCCGTCGTCGTCCCGTGCCACCAGCCGGGGTCCGTTGAACGGAGCGAGCCAGTCGGGGAAGTCGGGACGCTGATCGTCGGACCACTCGCCGAGTGACTCGATGGTCGGATCGATGTCACCCGAGGTCCGGAAGACTCCCGCGCCGAAGCTCGCCGGGCCGATCCCGAGGGCGTCGCTGAGGCGATCGCCGAGGCCGGGCTGGTCGAGTCCATCGGCGACGATCTCGCTCACGATCGCCGCGCGATCGGGGCGCACGGACAACACCGCTGCATCGGGCGTGCCCACGCCGATGAGGGGACTGATCGATCCGTCCCAGGTGGGCTCGAGTCGTGCCGTGTGCCCGACGACGTGCACGCCCGGCCCTGGTGGCGGCCACGCCCCGACCCAACTCGCGAGGTGCGCTCGCAGACGCTCGGTGATGTCGATGGCCAAGGCGCGAACGCTAGGCCGAGAGCGGGCGATCGCGTGGCGACGCGTTCACGACGGTCCGTCGTCGGCGAGGCGGCAGCGAACGCTCTCGGCGAACTCGGCGCGCTCGCGTCGATCGAGATCGAGCACTCCGTTGGCCTCGGGCATCATCGCCCGGAACTGCTGCTGATCGAGCGGCACGCCGGGCGGGAGTGCGACGACGTGCCAGTGGACGTGGGCGTTCGCCTGCTGACTCCCGAGGCTCGCCACGTAGACCCGCTCCGTCGCGACCGCGGACGAGACCGCTCGTCCGATCCGGTGAACCAGGCGTTGGAGACCGAGGTACTCGTCGAGTTCGAAGTCGTGGACGACTCCTTCGCGGTGCGCGACCGGCGCGACGAGCACGTAGCCGAGCTGGACGTGGAGCCTCGGAAGGAACGCGATGTGGTGTTCGTCGCGGGACACGATCTCCTCACCGGCGGGATCGCTGACGATTCGGCAGATGAAGCACGACCGAGACTGAACCAGCTCGCCGTACGAGTCGACGTCGAAGGGGACGCGACCTCGATCCGTCGACACGTTGCCATCGTCGCAGAGACCCGCTGGTCAGCGGAGCGTCCGCACACGGAGGTCATCTCGGCGCCGCAGCGGACGGGCGGTCCGCCCGTCGCCGATCGTCGGCTCGGCGAGCCTCGTCGGCGTCGCGGCTGCGGGGGCCGTTGAGCATCGTCCCGACGAAGGTGTACCGAACCCACGAGCGGTACGACCACCCCAAGGGCGTGACGACCATGGCGCAGATGACGATGAACCCAGGGATCGGCGCGAGTCCGAGACGAGCGACGACGCCCTGGGCCACGTAGATCAGCGGCAGGTGCATCAGGTACATCCAGTACGACGAGTCGGAGAGCCAACGGACCCGATGGTCCTCCGCCGACAGGAACCGGCGGAACCCTCCGAGGAGTCCGAAGCTGATCGTCCAGGCGAATGCCACCTGCACCAGCGCCGATGCGGCCCAGTGGTCGTCCATCAGGACGAGGCCCAACGGGAACAGCACGAACGAACCCAGCGCGAGCTGCGCTGGCCACCACCGCCCGACCGCATCGATCACGGGGACGTCACGGTGGGTCCGTCGGTCGAAGGCGAGAGCGCCGAACGCGAAGAAGCACGCGTAGTAGGCGAGCACCGCGCCGTCCGGGATGAAGGTGTCGGACGTGTCGGGTCCGAAGAGCGGCTCGACCATCCGAGCGGCCGGCACCACGGCCAGGAGCGGAACGATCACGAGCGCTGCGGTGACCAGTGGCGCCGGGACCGGCCGAGCCCGACCAGCCCGACGCGCGAGCCGCCCGACAGCCCACGCGATCGTGACGAAGCCGGCGATCAGCCAGAGCAGAACCCACAGGAACCACAGATGTGCGAAACCGAACACCCACTCGTCGCCGACCTCGCCCGTGACCCCCTCCCACTCGGCGCCGTCGTACAGGCCGGTCGTGTCCCCCGCATCGATGTCGGCTCCGCTGATCTCGTAGCCGAGGACGATGCCGGCGACGACCAGCGGGAGCACGATCACCACCGCGACGAGCAGGGGCAGGCCGATCCGGCGCAGTCGATGGCTGATGAGCGCCCGGAGGCCACGGCGACGCCACAGCATCGTGGTGAAGTAGCCGCTGAGGATGAAGAAGAGCGGCATGCGGAATCCGTGGACGAATTCGAAGAACCCGAACAGCAGTCCTCCACCGGGGTCGCCGTCGCGCCAGTAGGGCACGTCCGGCAGGGCCGCGTGGAGCGCGATACCCAGCAGCATCGCGACGCCTCTGAGTGCGTCGAGGTCGTACCGCCGATCGTTGCCGTGAGGCGTGTGCTCGGGTCTCGGCTCGTCGGTCTGGAGCATGATGTCGAAAGTAGGAGAAACTCCGAAAATCGACATCCATCCAAAGTCGGATCTCTCTCCGACGACTGGGTGACTCCTGCGTCGGCCGCGACCGCCGGAGGGATGGGTGATCAGCTCATGACGCCGGGAATCGCCACGGTCTCGATGTTCAGCTGACCGGCGAGGCCGGCGAGTCGGTGGACGTTGGCGTCCTGCCACTCCTGGGACGACGACATGGCCACCAGCGCAGCCCGGTTCGGGTACTTCGCGATGGCGACCTCGTCCCAGAGCTCCTCGACCTGGCCGATGGTGAGGAACGTGACGTCTGCTGCGAAGAAGACCTCGCCCCCGTACTCGCGGATCAGCTGACCCACGACCTGGCCGTACAGCCCGTACGCCTGCCGGCCGGTCAGGTCGGTGTCGCGCCCGTCGTCGTACTCGGCGTGCTCCTTGAACTTCAGGAGGTTGACCATGAAGATCGGCCCGTCGGGGCCGGGTTGCAGCATTTCCTGCATCCGCTCGGGACTGGTGACTCCGACTTCGTTGACGACCTCCATGAGGTCTCCTCTCGGTGTGGCCGCCGACCGACGACGCGTGGTGTAGAGCTTCTAGAATCTAGATTCTACGACCCTCGGAACGTCGTGCCAGCCGGTCGGCACCGCGCGGCGTTCAGGCCGCTCAGCTTTCGCTGAGCGGATCGGAATTCGATCACCTCCTCGGCGAA
>JBCCTP010000268.1:0-6571 GCA_039198505.1 Actinomycetota bacterium
CGTCGCGACGCTTCATCGCGGCGCCGAGACCGTTGGCGGCGTCCATGAGCTCGTTCGCGAGACACAGTGCCATCGACTTCTCCCGACGCTGGCGGGCGAAGTCGACGATCCAGCGGATCGACAGCGTGGTCGCCCTGCGAGGACGGACCTCGACCGGCACCTGGTAGGTCGCGCCACCGACGCGGCGGCTCTTGACCTCGAGCGGCGGCTTGACGTTGTCGATCGCACGCTTGACGGTGTCGATCGCCTGGTCGTCGCCGTCGAGCTTCGACTGGATGATGTCGATCGCGTCGTAGACGATCTTCTCGGCGATGGTCCGCTTGCCGTGCAGCATCACCTTGTTGATGAGCTGCGTGACGACGACGGACTTGTGGATCGGGTCGGCGACCAGATCACGACGGGGAGCGGGGCCCTTACGCGGCATCGGTCACTTCTCCCTCTTGGCGCCGTAGCGGCTGCGGGCCTGCTTGCGGTTCTTCACGCCGACGGCGTCGAGGGTGCCGCGAATGATCTTGTAGCGCACGCCCGGCAGGTCGCGAACACGACCGCCACGCACGAGCACGATCGAGTGCTCCTGCAGGTTGTGGCCCTCGCCGGGGATGTAGGCCGTGACCTCGATGCCCGAGTTGAGGCGAACACGGGCGACCTTGCGGAGCGCGGAGTTCGGCTTCTTCGGGGTGGTGGTGTACACGCGGGTGCAGACGCCGCGACGCTGGGGGGATCCCTTGAGCGCCGGCGTCTTCGACTTGGTGACCTTCGAGCTGCGCCCCTGACGGACGAGCTGCTGGATGGTGGGCATGCGGTGGAACCTCGTTCCGTCTCCGCCGACGAGCGCCACACTCTGGTGGATCGTCCGGCATCGGGTGGGTTGGTCGCCGACAGGAGTGCCGGCGGCCGCCGTACGACGGGGCGCGAGCCCCGCCGAGAGGACCCTTCGAGGCTACGGCGTCACGAGGAGGACCGGACACGAGCTGTGCGCATCCGGCGCGGGCGCAGGCGGACACCTCGTCGAGCCACCAGGAGCGGCGAGGGAAGCGCCAGCGACGAGCCGCACGCGTCGCGAGGAGGAAGCGAAGCGGACGACGAGCGAGCCACCAGGAGCGGCGAGCTTTAGAGGACCATCCACTCGGTGGCCAGCTCGGATTCGTCGTCGTCGAGGACCTCGAGTCGGACCGGTGTGGTCGGGACCTCGTCGAACGTGAATCGGCCGAGCGAGTCGGTGCGAACGACCGATTGGACGTCCTGTGCAGTGAGGCGCACCGTCCGCTCGGCCGGCGGGATGATCTGTCCCACCAACCGACGGCCGCGACCTCGGTCGTCGTCGATGAGCATCACCTCGATCTCGTGCTCGCCGTCGTCGGTCCGGAACGTGAGCTGGCGCTCGTGGGTGTCGATCGCCGCACTGCGCACGCCAGCGAGATCCTGGGTCGAGTCGAACACGAGCGAGGCGAGTTCGGCGTCGATCGTCCGCCAGGTGAACGCGGCCCGGGCGCCGTCGAGGACGCGTTCGGGAACCGGATCGCTCTGCGAGAGTGCAGAGGCCAGCTGTGCGAGCAGCTCCTCGTCGTCGGCGGGTACCTGGTTCATTCTGACGGGTCCTTTCGAGGCAGGACTCGACGGTCGTCGAGCCCGCTGGGGAGCAGTTTGCGGAGACGCTTGAGGCAGCGATCTCGGCTCGGGCCGATGCTGCCGACCGATCGTCCGAGCAGGTCGGCGATGGTGGCGTAGTCGAGCGGTGGGACGGTGCAGAGAAGTCGGAGCAGCTCCTGGTCCTTCTCGGACAGCTTGCGGAAGGCGTCGAGGACGTGTGCGAGCGTGTCGTCGTCGGTGACGAGTTCGTCGAGTGTGGAGACGCTGTCGTCACCGACGTCGGGAAGCTCGCTCATCGCGACGGAGCGTCGTTCCCGACGCGAGACGCGGAGCGCCTCGTTGCGGGTGGTGGTCGCCAGCCAGGAGGCGAGGCTGTCGGGATTGCGGATGCTGCCGAGGTTCTCGGCGAGTCGCAGCCACACGACCTGAACGACGTCGTCCGTGGACGCGCCGAGCCGATAACCGCGCGCCACGGACCACACGAGTCCGGCGAATCGGCCCACGAGTTCGTCCCACGCCGCGGCATCGCCGTCGTCGGCCCGTCGGAGCAGACCGCCGACGTCCATGACGGGCGACACTACGCGTCGAGGTTCGAGTGTGATCGAACTGCCGTCCACGCCTCTCCAGAGTCGGACGGGCGTTCGGTGATACGCGAACTTCCTCGGACGTCGCCAGCGACGCCGTCGACGTGTCACCGGCCGGACAGCGGTCAGACGAACTGCCAGGAGCGGGCGTCACGGACCGGCACCGCCGACTACGTTCGGTGTCGCCGACCGAGTCGACCACCGTCGACGACCGGGCGCGGCCCACATCATCGTGACTCGTCGACTTCTCCTCGCCACCTTCATCGGTCTGCTGGCCACCCTTCTCGGCACGGCCTCTCCGGCGTCGGCCCACTCGGGGATCCAGAGCTACGTCTACATGTCGGTCTTCGACGACGCGCTCGAGGGACGTGTCGAGTACCCGGTCGCCGACCTCGGTGAGGTGCTCGGCATCGAGTTCCCCGACGACGCCGATGATGCACTCGATCTCGCTCGGACCCGGGCGACCGAGATCATCGACTACACCGACCGCCACCTCGATCTCTCCGACGCAGACGGATCGTGGAACGTCGTCTTCACGGGCGAGATCCTCTACCTCGACACCGAGAACGGCGGGTACGTGCTGGTGCCGTTCGACGTCGACGAGCCGTTCGACGAGATCCCCCGTGCCTGGACCGCGACCTACGACGGGATCATCGAGTCGAACCCCGAACGCGACGCACTGTTCCTGATCGAGGACGACTGGAAGACCGCGACGTTCCGGAACGAAGGGTCGCACCTTCTCGGTTTCTCGGTCGGGAACGAGACGCAGGAGATCGTGCTCGACGAGGTGTCGGCGACGTCGTCGCTCCGCGAGATCGCGCGTCTGGGCACCAACACGATCGACGAATCGGCGGTCGCCGTCCTGGCGGTGATCGCCGTGCTGTCGGCGGCCACCGTGGGGAGGGTCCGTTCGGAAACCGACGACGACGTCGGGACCGATCCGGGCGCGACGAGGCCGCCGGTCCTGACGTCCCTCCTGCGCGTGGCGATGCACGTCGTGGCGGTGATCGTGGGGCAGACCGTGTCGTTGTGGGTGATCGGTCTCGCGGGCATCGACGTGTCGGAGCGAGTCGCCGTCCTCGCCGCTGCCGTCGGGGTTCTCGTCGCTGCGGCCTCGCGGTGGCTCGACGATCGTGCATCCGTGTCTGCCGCCGGCGCCGTAGGACTCCTCGTGGGGGTACTGGTCGGCTTCGAATTCGTCGAGCTGCTCCTGGAACGATCCCGTCCCGTCCTCTCGCTGCTGGCGTTCGGCGGCGGTGCGAGCGTCATGATCGTGATCGTCACGCTGTTGCTGCTCCCGATCGCTCTCCTGCTGACCCGCCACCGCGCCGCACCGCAGATCGCGAATGCCGTGTCGATCATCGGCCTGGTGGCCGGGAGTGTGTGGGCCATCGAGCGCGCCTTCGATCTCACCTTCAAGCTGCGGAACGCCGAGCTCCGTGCCGCCGACGCGGCGACGTCGCCCATCGTGGTCGGCATCGCCACCGTCGTGGTGGCGTGGCTCGTGTTCGGTCGGGCCGGCACCGGCTCGTCCACCTCCGATCCAGCGGCCACCACATCCCTGGCGGGCGATGCCACTCCCTCCGACGCCGAGCCACAGACCACCGAGGCACCGTGACCACTCCCACCTCCCCACGCCCGCGCCGCCGACCGCTCGGTCGACTCCGCACTCTGCTCGCCGCCGGGGTCATCGGTGTCCTCGCAGCGCTCCTCGCTCCGGGCACGGCCTCGGCACACGAGTTCGGTCCGTTCGCGATCGACCGGTACATCGCTGTGCTCGTGTCACCCGATGGTCTCACCATCGACTACGTGATGGACCTCGCCGAGACGCCAACCCAGGACCTCGGTGACGGCATCGAGGCCGACCCGGCCGGATGGTGCGACTCTCTCCTCGAGGACGTCACGGTGAACGTCGACGGGACCTCGGCGTCGATCAACGCCGACGCCGCCACGGCCGAGCGGCGCGACGGCGACGGCGGCCTCACCACGATGCGGATCGAGTGCGACTGGTCGGTCGAGCTCGACGAGACGGCCGACGAGCGCACCATCGAGGTCGACGACGGCAACTACACCGAGCGCGTCGGCTGGCGCGAGATCGTGGTCGTCGGCGACCTCACGGCGATCAGCGGCGACGTCAGTGACGACACGATCACGTTCCGCCTCACCGACTTCCCCGACCCCGACGAGAACCCCCGGACCAGCTCGGTCGTGTTCCAGGCGGTCGCATCGGACGACGTCGGCCCGGGTGAGCTCGACGACAGCGTCCCGGGCGACGATGACGGTGGCGGCGACATGTTCACCAACTTGATCGCCGACGCCGAGTCCGGCTGGGCGATGGTCGCTGCTCTGGGGATCGCCGCCTTCCTCGGCGCGCTCCACTCACTGGCGCCCGGTCACGGCAAGACGGTCATCGGTGCGTACCTGGTGGGCACTCGGGGGACGAAGATCCAGGCGCTGGTGCTCGCGGTCGCCGTGGCGCTGTCGCACACGCTGGGTGTGTTGATCCTCGGGATCATCACCTACATCGCCGGTGCCGCCTTCGCTCCGGAACGGGTCTACCCGTGGTTGCAGGGTCTCTCGGCCGTCATCGTGCTCGGCATCGGCGTCTGGCTGGTCTGGATGGCGTTTCACGAGTACCAGCACCGCAAGCAGGACCAGAAGGCCTCCGCCTCCGCCGGCCACTCCCACGACCACGCGCTGGCCACGGCCGGCGCCCCGGCGACAGTGGCCGCCACGACCACCGCCGCCGCGACCACCGCCACCATGGCTCGGGTCGGTCACGGCCACTCGCACGATCACGGCGACCACGGTCATCACGATCACGGTCACTCCCACCACGATCACGATCACTCCCACGACGATCACGAACACGACGGTCACGGTCACTCCCACGACCATCACGATCACTCCCACGACGATCATGGTCACTCCCACGACCATCACGATCACGAACAGGACGGTCACGAGCACTCACACGGCGATCACGACCACTCGCACAACGGGCACTCGCACGATCACTCGCACAATGGCGACGCACACGCCGACCACTCCGATCACGGCCACGCTCACGCCGATCACGACCACTCACACAACGGCCACGCACACGCCGACCACGACCACGACGACCACTCCCACAACGGCCACGCACACGCTGATCACGACCACTCCCACAACGGGCACTCACACGACCACGGCGACCACTCCCACGATCACCATTCGCACGACCACGACCACGACCACGACCACGACCACGATCACGGGTCGGGGTGGCATCGGCACGGCATCTTCCCGCACACGCACAAGTTCGATCTCGACGAGATGGACCTGCAGGGAAAGGTCAGCTGGAAGACCCTCGCACTCCTCGGTCTCACGGGCGGTCTCGTCCCGTCGACGGCGGCGATCATCGTGCTGCTCGGCGCGATCCAGCTCAACCGCATCGCGTTCGGTGGGATCCTCATCCTCTCGTTCGGTATCGGAATGGCGATCGCGCTGGTGAGCGTCGGGCTCGGCATGGTCGCGCTGCGAGATCGCGTGTTCGGCGCCATGGACGGCAACGAGATGATCCGTCGCGCGCGCATCATCGTCGTGCCTCTCGCTGCCGTCACGGTGTTCTGTGTCGGGATCTTCCTCGTGATCCGAGCGGTCACCGGCGCCGGCAGCATCTGAGCGCAGCCGCTGTCAGGACATCACTGGATCTCGAGACCGATCACCGACGCGTCGTCGGGACGATCGCGCTGACCGACGTCGCCGGTGCGCTCGAGCATCCAGGCGACGAGATCGTCGATGGGAAGCTCGGTCGGCAACATGGTCATCAGGTCCTCGGGCTGCAATCGAGGTGTCCCCGTCTCGAAGACGCCGTCACTGAAGAGGAGCATCCGGTCACCACGCCGGAGCGTGCGGTGTCGGACCGGGCGCTCGGAGTTCGCGATCATCCCGATGAGTGGACCGGCCGTTCCGAACTGGGTGCACACCCCGTCGCTGACGATGAACGCCGCGTGGTGACCGCCGGTCGACAATGCGACCTCAGCACCGTCGTCGGGGTCGGGGGCGAGGTCGACCACAGCGCACGCCGCGGTGAGGAAGGTGTCGGGACGCTCGGCCAGGACCACCTCGTGCAGGCGCGACAGGATGGCCGACGGGTCATCGAGGAGCGGGCCGGTGGCACGGATCGTGCTGCGTGCGACCGACCCGAGCACCGCGGCCTGGATGCCGTGCCCGCAGACGTCTCCCAGGAACACGCCGTAGCGGTTCGGACCCCACCGGTCGGCGCCGTAGAAGTCTCCACCGATCGAGTCGGACATGCCCATCGAGTGGTAGCGGGAGGCGATGCGGATGCGATCGTCGCTCGGCATCTGCGGCGGGAGGAGCATCGCCTTCATGTCGTCGAGCGTCTCGGC
>JBCCTP010000269.1:0-6567 GCA_039198505.1 Actinomycetota bacterium
CGTCGAACCCGTGAGGCGGGTCGAACGTTCACGAGAACTCGGGAACCGGAGCCGGTCGACGAACGTCTGATCAGCATGCGACTGGCACCGTTCGTCGTGCCCGCCATCATCCTGACCGCCGTCGCGTGCGGTGATGATCCGTCCGACCGGTCGGCCGGCGACGAACTCGACGTCATTCCCGCGTCCGCTGACCTCGAATCGTTCGACGACGACCGTACGGTGACCTGCGAGCGGCGGGAGTTCCGGCTCGGCGATCTCCGCTCCGCGCAACCGCTCGTCGCACTCGGTCGGGCGGATCTCGAGCACGCCCTGACCGACCTGGCTCCCGACGTCGTGACCGAGATCGGTGTGCTCGATCCGGCCGATTGGATCCTCGTGTCGGAGGACGAGCAGCGAGTCGTGCTCGTCCGCCCGGCGCCCGAGGGCACCGGTCACGAGATCACGACACTTCGGCCGGACGTCGACGGCTGGACGTTGGGGACCTGGGGCGGGGTCGGCGACTGCACTCTCGAGGTGGCGCTGCCCGACGGTCTCGGTGAGGTCGAATGGGCGTTCGAGGGCGGACCACCGTCCGCGGACGCGACATCGTTCACCGTCCTCGCCACCGAGGTCGACTGCGCCTCAGGGCGGGAGCTCGGCGATCAGCTCCTCGGACCACAGGTGGTCGAGTCCGACGAGGAGATCCGCATCGCCTTCGCCGCGATCCCGGTCGGCGGGGCCGTCGAGTGTCCGGGCAACCCGCCGACCGCGGCCGCCATCGAACTCGCCGCACCCGTCGGTGACCGGTCGATCGTCGACGGCCGCATCCTCGGCGCATCGCTGGCCGACGTGCTCCCCGACCTCTGACTCCATCACCGTCTCGTCCTCGCGAACGTCGAACCCGCCGGGCGGGTCGAACGTCCACGAGAACGCGGGCTGCGGCGCGCTCGGTCAGAGCGTGTCGTAGTCGGGGTCGCTGGGCATCACGACGCCGGCGATCGAGCCGTCGTCGGCGAAGCGGATCTTCGGCAGCGTCGTCGGGACGTCGTCCTTCGCAGCGCCGGCGGCCACGGCGTCGTCGGCCGACGCGAACTCGGTCAGCCAGCGGAGGTTCGCGACCGTCGGCGGCATCATCATGAGGTCGCCGGCATCGACCATCTCGAGCGCCGTCTCCGGACGGATCCACGTGCTGTCGACCGTCTCGGCATCGTCGTGACTGCCCACCTGGTCGTCGGGCGCGTCGGTCACGAAGAAGCGCGTGTCGAATCGACGCTGCTCGCCGATCGGAGTGATCCAGTGGTCGACGTAGTGCGTGGTCGTGAGATCGAGCACGAGGTCGTGGCGACGGCAGAGCTCAGCCATCGACAGCTCGCCGTCGTGCACCGCCACACGCTCCTCGTCCGACACGTCGAGTGCACCACCGTTCCGCGGCTCGGCGAGCAGGACCCCTGCCTCCTCGAAGCACTCGCGAATGGCGGCGACCCAGTACGCGAGCCCTCCCGCGTCGATGCCCAGCTGGCCCGACGCATCGTCGTCGGACAGTCCCCGACAGAACGTCTCGATCTCGTCGCCGGCATCCTCTGGGTCGACGCGCCCTCCGGGGAAAACGTACATGCCGGCACCGAACGCAGCGCTCGCCGTGCGCTTCAACACGAAGACCTCGACCCCTGGCTCCCCGTCGGCCGGGTCACGCAGCAGCATCACGGTTGCTGCGTCACGGATCGGTACCTGGTCCGGGTCGACGTAGCGGATGGAGTTCGGCGCCATGTCGGGCGACGGTAGTCATCCGAGCCGAAACAGCACGTTTCGGACCCGGCACCGGACGTGCTGTGTCAGGTGAGGGCGGGGTCGGGCCCGGGGGTCTCGGTGTCGCTGGCCTCGGCGACCGGCTCGCCTTCGACCGGTTCGTCTTCGGCCGGTTCGTCGTCGGCAGCCATGACGTCGGACGGTCCGTCGTCGGAGCGGAGCCCGATGATCCCGGCGACCGCCACGGAGGCGGCGATGATGACGACCGCCCGCCAGTCGTTGGCGAAGGCCAGACCGAGCGCCAGACCGACCACCAGTGTCCCGACGAGCACGGCCGCCCGCCGGATGAAGACGTACATCAGCGTGGCACCGACCACCGAGAAGAGGGTGACGGCGACGCCCCACTGGTGGTTGTTGAGGAACGTCGACACCTCGGCCTGCTGCGCCTGCACCCAGTCGGTGATCGGGTCACCCTCCTCACGGAGATCGAACCAGTAGAAGAACCACAGCAGGTACAGGCCGGCCACGATGACGAACGCCGCCGTGATCTTGTCCATGTACTGCATGACCCGGCGGAGGAACTTGAGCAGGCCGGTCCGAGCGAACGCCAGGGCCACGGTGAGGCCACCGACGATCACGAGCATGCCGATCGAGTAGGCGAGCCCGTTCTGGACGCCGGTCCACACGCCGCGAGCCCGCCCCTGCGAGAACACGGCACCGAGGAACAACGGGAGGGTGCACGACAGCGAGGCGACGGCATAGGCGACGCCGTAGATGAACATCGATCGGAACGTGCGGTCCTTCTGGCCGGTGGAGATCTGCGGCGTGACGAACGTGAACTTCTTGCCGAAGAGCATCGCCACGCCGAGACCGATCAGCGCCAGACCGAACACGGCGGTGGCCCACTTGGCGTTCTCGAGGATGAAGTCGGTGAAGAAGTTCGTCACCGACGCGACGGCGATGAACACCACCATGAAGCCGATACCGAGGGCGCCGGCGACACCGAGCGCCCGGCGCAACGCCATCCGCTGCGAGACGTTCTCGCCCTGATCGACGCCGAGGTAGTACATGAGATACGTCGGCAGCAGGATGAACCCGCACGGGTTGACGGCGGCGAGCACGCCGGCGATGAAGAACTGGCTCACGTATCGAGCTCCTTGTCGTGGGCGAGCAGTTCGGCCACCTCGTCGCGGAGGCCGTCGGCATCGAGAACGCCGGTCTGGTTGACGATCATCCCGTTCGAGTCGACGAACACGGTGACCGGGTGGAAGGTGATGTCGAGCGCGGTCTCGAGCTCGAGGAGATCGTCCTTGAAGAGGTCGTAGGTCACGCCCCGCTCTTCGGCGAACCGCACCATCGCAGGAATCGGATCGGCGGGGCTCGGGTTCACGCCGACGAACCGGACGCCCTCGGTCTCGTCATCGACCTCGGCGAAATCGGCGAGCTCCTTCGCACACGGCGGGCACGTGGTGAACCAGAAGTTCATCACGAGCGGTTCACCGATCAGCGACTGCGCATCGACCTCGTTGCCGTCGACGTCGGTGAGCCGGGCGCTCGGCAGGATCTCGCCTTCGAGCTGGGGCATCGTCTCGATCGTGGGATCCTCGATGAGCGACCGGTCCTGCGGGTCGTTGAGTCGCAGCACGTCGTCGCCGGCGTCGTCGGACTCGCTGGAGCACGCTGCGGCGACGAGCACGATGGCCGCCAGCGCGGCCCCGACGGACACGAAACGACGACGGGCGAGGGGCACCCACGTGAGGGTAACGATGCTGGTTCGGGCCCGCCTGCCGGGCCCCCGGAACGTTTCGGGAACGGATGTGAACGGTGTTCACATCCGTTCCCGGTCACGCGTGAGTCGCGCCGCCGCCGGCCGGGTCGCGGGGGAGCACGACCCGACCGGCTCGGCGTGACGACGCCGTCTCAGGCGACGACGCCGACCGGCCCCATCTCGTCGTAGACGATCTCGGGGCGGGGGTTCTTGGGCGGGCGTCCGCACGGGCGCTTGTTGTGGACGATGCGTCCACCGGAGATGAGCTCTCCGCCCCAGACACCCCAGGGTTCCTCGCGCTCGAGCGCTCCGGCCAGGCACTCGGCCTGCAGCGGGCAGAGCCCGCAGATGGCCTTCGCCCGACCGATGTCGGCGACGTGGTCGCTGAAGAAGAGCCCGGTGAGGGTGCCGTTGCCGTCGGCACAGCGGGCGACGGGCCGGCGGGTGGGCGGCCGGGGTTCGTCGGGAGCCAGCAGGTCGAGGCGACCGTCGAAGCTCTCGTCGTCGTGTGCATCCGAGGGCGCCAGCGGCGGGTCGATGAGGGTCGTGTTCATGGCGGAGTCGTCTTTCGGGTGGAGATCGAGATTCGGGTCGTGACGGCGCGGCATCGGGTTGATGCGGCCGACGGTGGGAACGGTGGGTGCGAATCCGGTGGTCATGGCTGGTCTCCTTGTTGGTGCTGTTGTTGTTGGTGGTTGGTGGTTGGTGGTCGGTGTTGATGGTCGTGGTGGCGCTGCGCTGGCCGTCGGGGCCGGTCGAACGGGTCCGAAAAACGAGAAAGGCCGCCGGGTCTGGAACCCGACGGCCTCGTGAGAGGGATTTCGACGCATCGTCTACGTCGATCTCCCGAGGTCGTCGGGGGTGAGTCGCCCGGTGCCGTTGTGGAAGGTCCGACCCTGTCCACACTCCACGCCACCGAGCCACACATTCGGCTTCGTCGTGGTGGCCGGGTCCGCGTACGCGACGGCGGAGCCGGCCGAGACGATCGGGCCCATGAGCGCCGGGACGCGCACGCGCGACGAGACGAGGGCCTGATCGAGGAAGCGCTGATCGTTCATCGGTCTCGTCCTTTCCGTGCGCGTGGGTCGTGCGGGTCGTTCGGTGCCGTCGCGTCGAGGGCGCGGAACCGTGCGAGGACCAGGCAACCAGACCCGTCCACATCGGGTCAAGAGAGTTTCTGGCGAGTTCGACATTCGTGGTGTCCGTGGTGGTGCCGTCGACCGGATCGTGGACTCAGGCCACCAGGTGCGGCGGGAGCGGCACCTCGTCGACGATCGGGGCCGGCCGCGGGGTCTTCGGCGGCCGACCGCGGCGACGCTTCACGTCGACGGCGACACCGTCGACCAGGATCTTCCCGCCCCACACGCCCGCCGGCTCCGCACGGTCGAGCGCTCCCCGCAGACACTCATCGGCCAGCCCGCAGGTTCGGCACACGGCCTGGGCGCGGGCCTGGTCGAACGGATCGTCCGAGAAGAACAGCGAACTGAGCGTCCCGGCTCCATCGGAGCACCGGGCGAAGCTCGACAGCGCCGGAGCGTCCGGCTCGGGGTCGTGGCCGATCCCGGCGTGGGCCTCGAGGCCGTCGAGAACAGTGGTCGTGAACATGATTTCCCTCCCTGGGCAGCAGGCCGAGCGGTGGCCTTCCCGGGTCCAGAGCGCGCTCCCCTCCGGTCCTTTCACCTTTTTTCGTCAGTTCGAGGAAAATTCCGTCGCGGCCCGTCGAGTCGGGCCACGACCGCAGCCCGCGAACGGTTTGCCCGATGCGTCACGGGCGACGACAGTGAGTCGCGTGTGGGGGTTCGAGCTGCTCGGTGTCGAGCACGACGTCGTCGACCTCGTCGTGTTCGCCGTCGGGTGGACCGTCGGCTGGGCGCTGCTGGCGGCGCCGAGGGACGTCGGCTCACACGAACGAGGGTCGGCTCGGGAGCGTCCGCCCGTCGCCGTCGTGATCCCTGCGCGCGACGAGGAGTCGGCGCTCCCGACGCTGCTCGAGCCACTCGTCGCCCAGCGACGCGTCGGTGATCGGATCGTGGTCGTCGACGACGGCTCGACCGACGCGACCGCCGAGGTCGCCCGGCGACTCGGCGCCGATGTCGCGACGGCACCCGCACTCCCCGACGGATGGCTGGGCAAGCCGCACGCGTGTCACGTCGGCGCCTCGACCACCGACCAGCCGATCCTCGTGTTCCTCGACGCCGATGTGCGCCCGTCGACCTCGCTGCTCGACGACCTCGCTCTCGAACTCGAACGCACCCCGGCCGCGCTGGTGTCGATCCAGCCGTGGCACGACATGGCGACGCCGGGTGAACGGATCGGAGCACTGTTCAACGTGATCTCCCTGATGGGGTGCGGTGCGTTCACGGTGCTCGGTCGAGGTCGTGCCGCAACCGTGGCGTTCGGGCCCGTCCTGGCGGCCACCCGCGAGGCGTACGACCGGGCCGGTGGACACGCGACGCCGAGCGTGCGCGCGGCTCACGTCGAGGACATCGAGCTCGCACGCGCCGTGGGGACGTCGGAGCTGTTCGCCGGTCGGCGGACCACGACGACCTTCCGCATGTACGCCGACGGGGCCCGCGCGACGTTGCGAGGGTGGACCCGCAACATCGCCGCCGGCTTCACGTCGACCCCCTGGTGGATCGCCGTCGCCGTCGTGGCGTGGTTGGCGTCGGTGATCGGCGGTCCCATCGCAGCGCCGGTGGTGTACCCGCTCGTCGTCCTCCAAGTGGCCGTCCTCGGGCGTCGCGCCGGACGGATCGGCGTCGGCACGGCGCTTCTGGCACCGCTGCTCGTCGTCGTGGTGGCCGTCGTCGTGCTCCGCAGTCTGGTGCTGCGCCGACGGGGCGGAACCGTGTCGTGGAAGGACCGGTCGGTGTCGATCGGTGACCCGGCCCGCTGACCGTCCATCTCGGCCGGATCCGGATTGAATGGGGGGATGACGACGGGAGAGGCGCCGGGACCGGGTGTCGTGGGTGGCCGGTCCGCAGGCGGCGTCCTCCGTGGCCTCGCGCTCCTGGTCGCCACGCTCACTGTGATCGGGATCGGGGTCGGCGCAGGCTCGCCGGCGGCGGCCCACG
>JBCCTP010000270.1:0-6567 GCA_039198505.1 Actinomycetota bacterium
ACCCACGGCAGGATCGCGTCGAGTCGTCCGGCGAGACCGGGAGCGTCGGGCACGTCGGACACCGTGACGGTCTATCGCCTCGTCGGCCGACCCGGCATACGGTGGTCGCCGATGAGTGCCGAGCAGGCCGCTGAGCGGTTGACCGAACTCCGGGCGCAGATCGCCCACCACGACGAGCGGTATCACACGCTCGACGATCCCGAGATCTCCGACGCCGACTACGACGCGCTGGTGCGCGAGCTCCGCGCGATCGAGGCGGAGCATCCCGATCTGGTCACGCCCGACTCGCCGACGCAGCGGGTCGGAGGGGCGACGGTCACCACGTTCGGCGCGGTGGAGCACGACGTCCCGATGATGAGCCTCGACAACGCGATGGACGCCGACGAGTTGCGTGCGTGGGCCGATCGAGTCGTCAAGGGTCTCGACGGCGAGGTGCCGACGTTCGTGTGCGAGCTGAAGTTCGACGGACTCGCCATGAGCCTGCGCTACGAAGGTGGTCGGTACGTGCGTGCGGCCACGCGCGGCGACGGTCGGACCGGCGAAGACGTCACGGCCAACGTCGCCACGATCGCCGACGTGCCCGACCTGATCGGCGGGTCAGGAGCGAATGACGTCCCGGCTCCCGCGCTGATCGAGGTGCGCGGCGAGGTGTACATGGCCGAGAGCGCCTTCGAGCGGCTGAACGAGCGCGCCGAGGCGGCGGGCGAGAAGCCGTTCGTGAACCCGCGCAACTCGGCGGCGGGATCGCTGCGCCAGAAGGACCCGGCGGTCACCGCTAGCCGGGAGTTGTCGTTCTGGTCGTACCAGCTGGGTCAGGTGAGCGATGACGTCCCCGCGAGATCGGGTCATCTCGACGATCTCGAACTCCTGCGGTCGCTCGGCTTCCCGGTGAACGAACACGTGGCATCGTTCCCGTCGATCGACGAGGTCGCCGCTCACTGCCTCGACTGGCAAGAGCATCGCCACGACCTCGACTACGAGATCGACGGCGTCGTCGTGAAGGTCGACGACCAGGCCCAGCGAGATCGCCTCGGGTTCACGTCTCGTGCGCCGCGGTGGGCGATCGCCTACAAGTTCCCGCCCGAGGAGCGGACCACGACGCTGCTCGACATCCAGGTGTCGGTCGGTCGCACGGGCCGGGCCACGCCGTTCGCGGTGCTCGACCCGGTCTTCGTCGGCGGGTCCACGGTCGGCATGGCCACCCTCCACAACGAGGACCAGGTGGCGGCGAAGGACGTCCGGCCGGGCGACACCGTCGTCGTGCGCAAGGCGGGGGACGTGATCCCCGAGGTGGTCGGCCCGCTGCTCGTCGACGGGGCGACCCGCGCGGAACCGTGGGCGTTCCCGACGACCTGTCCGGTGTGTCCGCATCCGCTGGTGCGCCCGGAGGGGGAGGCCGACACACGATGCGTCGCTCCCGACTGCCCGGCCCAGCGCGACCAGAAGATCTCGTACTGGGCGTCGCGGGGCGCGATGGACATCGAGGGTCTGGGCGAGCAGATGGTCGAGAAGCTCACGGCGAACGATCTCGTCGCCGACTCCGCCGACCTGTATTCGCTGACGGTCGAGCGACTCGTCGAGCTCGATCGGGTGGGCGAGAAGAGTGCGCAAAACCTGGTCGACGAGATCTCGGCGTCGAAGGAGCGGCCCCTTCCGCGCCTGCTCACGGCGCTCGGGATCCGCCATCTCGGACCGGCGGCGTCGGCGGCGCTCACTGCCGAGTTCCACACGCTCGACGCGATCCTCGAGGCGACGCCCGAGGAACTCGCCGCGGTCGACGGCGTCGGCGGCGTGATCGCCACCACGTTGCGCTCGTGGCTCGACCTCGACGCGAACCGAGCGTTCCTCGAGAAGCTCCGCGACGCCGGGGTGAGTTTCGGAGATCCGGAGGCGGCCGCTCGTGCGGCCGAGGCGAGGGCGTCGATCCCGCAGGCGCTCGAGGGCAAGGCGGTCGTCGTGTCGGGAACGCTCGAGGGCTACTCGCGCGACGAGGCGGCCGAGGCGATCACGTCACGGGGTGGGAAGAGCCCGGGCAGCGTGAGCGGCAAGACGTTCGCGCTCGTCGTCGGCGAGTCGCCGGGAGCCAGCAAGGTCACGAAGGCCGAAGCGGCCGGTGTGCCGATCGTCGACGGCGCGGACTTCGAGCGGTTGCTCGAGACCGGCGAGATCCCGGGATGATCGGTCGCAGGGTCGGTCAGACGACGTCGAACGACCAGCGGTAGCGCTGATCGTCGACGCCGCGACCGTCCTCGATCAGCCAGTACACGACCACCACGTCGTGGCGTCCGACGGTCCACGACTCGATCGGAGCACCCTCGGCCGGCCGGAACGTGAGTGTGTTGCTGCCGGGGTCGTACCGGGTGCGCGTCGGGTCGGTGAGCTGCTGTTCGCCCGGCTCGAGGTCGTCATCGACCTGGTCGGGTCGGTCGATCGCGATCTCGATCCCGTCGACGACGAGCACGCCCTCGTAGCCCGGGGCGAGGTCGACGAACACCGACTCCTGCTGCAGGACCTGGACGGCGTTCTCGACCGGTGACAGGTTCTCGATCTCGGCGGGGCGGTCGACGCCCTCGGTGCCGGTGAGGGCGCTCGAGACACCCCAGACGATGAGCACCAGACCGGCGGCGATGACGAAGCACGCGGCGAGCAGACCCTTGTCGACGTTGCGGAATCGGCCGCCGGGCGCCGGCTCGGACAGGGTCTCCTCCGCCACGTCGAGGTCGGTCGAGCTGTCGGTCACCTGGACAGTGTGCCCGGCGTCCACGGCGATCGGGCAGGCGGTAGCGTCACGCGTCGGTGACCCAGATGAGCAGCTCGGAATCAGAGCGACGGACGGCGGACCGGCTCGGCGGCGAACCCGACTCCTCGGAGCGGACGAACCCGCTGGTCGGCACCACCGTGGCCGATCGGTACCGCGTCGCGTCCGTGGTGTCGGTGGGCGCGAACACGGTGATCTGCGACGCGATCGACGTGACGGCCGACCGGCCGATCACGCTCAAGCTCGTCCGCCCCGAGCACGCGGCCACCGACGACTTCCGCTTCAAGTTCGAGAAACTGGCCGAGCTGACGCACGGGTTGACGCACCCCAACATCGCCTCGGTACTCGACTGGGGTCAGGTCACGGTGGGCGGTGAGGACACCGTCTACTGGACCGTCGACGCCCTCGGCGGCGGCAGTCTGCGCGACCTCCTCGATCGTGGCCGTCTGCTCGAACCGAGCCAGGCACTGGTCCTCGGCCTCGAGGCGTGTCGAGCGCTCGACGCCGCCCACCAGAAGGGGCTCTTCCACACCGAGCTGACGCCGGCGAAGATGGTGTTCGGCGCCGACCGACGCCTGCGCGTGGTCGACTTCGGCATGGCCCGCCTGCTCGCCGAGCCGTCGTGGCAGGAGCGGTCGTCGGTGCCCACGCACGTGGCGCGGTACGCGTCTCCCGAGCAGGCGCAGGGCCTGCCGATCGACGCCCACACCGACGTGTACGCGCTGTCGCTCGTCATGATCGAGGCGGTCACGGGCGAGGTGCCGTTCGCCGGCGAGTCGACCGTCGCGACCCTCGGCAACCGTGTCGACCGGCTGATGCCGGTGTCGGCCGACCTGGGGTCGCTCGCCTCGATCCTCGAGCGCGCCGGACGTCCCGAAGCCGACGATCGGTTCACCGCGGCTGAGTTCGGTCGAGCGCTCGTCGACGCGGCCCAGAGCCTTCCGAAGCCCGATCCGATTCCGATCCTCGCCACGTCGATGTTCGACACCACGGACACCTCCGAGATGCGTCGTCCGACCGATCCGACGGGGGGAGTCGCTCGTCCCGATGACGGCGCCGACGACGAAGCCGACGAGTCGGCAGACGACGACGGACTGCCGCCGACCGAGGCCATCGGTGCGGTCGGCGCAGCGGGTGCTGTTGCAGTCGCCGCCGGACTCGACGACGACGGTCTGCCGCCCACCGAGGCGATCGATGCCGTCGAGACCAGCATCGAACCGGCCGTCACCGACCCGACCGACGCGGAGTCGCTCGACACCGACCCGGCAGAGACCGAGCCGGCAGAGACCGACTCGACCGACGCCGACTCGACGGAGGTGCCGCCGTGGATGGTCGACGAGCGCGACCCCGACGACGATCTCCGCCTGCTCGTCGACGACGAGACCGGAGCGACGGAGTCGACCGGCGTCGGGCCCACCGGCACGGCGGAGATGCCGGCCACCGCGGTCGCCGCCGCAGCGGCTCCTGCCGGGGTGGCCGACGAACTCGCCGACGGGATGGCCGATCGTCGGCCTGCGCTGTTCGACGACGACCTCGGCGGTGATCACACGGGAGAGGTGTTCGACGGCGATCCCGAGCGGAAACGTCGGATCGGGCCGATCATCCTCCTGTCGATCGTGTTCCTCGCCGGCCTCGGTGCGCTCGCCTACGCCGGATCGCTGCTGCTGGCCACCAAGTCGTTCGAGGTGCCGGTGCTGGCCGGGACCAACGTCGACGAGGCGCGGAACCTGATCGCCGGCAACGACTGGAACCTCACCGAGCAGCGCGAACGCTCCGACGAGTTCCCCGAGCCCGACACGGTCATCCGGACCGAACCGGGGCCCGGCGTCGAGATCGACGAGGGCGGCGATCTCACGATCGTCGTCTCCGACGGGTTCGAGTTCCGCGAGCTGCCCGACTCCACGGGTCTGCCGGTCGCCGACGCCGTCGCCCAACTCGACGCATTGCGGATCGGTGCTCAGGAGGCGCCCGAGCGGCTGTTCTCCGAGACGGTCGCGCCGGGCGTGGTGATCTCGTGGCAGGTCGCTGGCGACGCCTCGCTCACGGCGGGCGCTCAGGTCCTGCCCGGCGAGACGGTCGTGCTCACCGTGTCGATGGGTCCCGAGCCGCGCACCGTCCCCGATCTCGCCGGACGAACTGCCGACGAGGCCCTCGCTGCGCTGAACGATCTGCAGCTCTCACCGCAGCGACTCGACGATGTGTTCAGCGACGATGTCGAGGCGGGGCGCGTCGTGTCGCAGGAGCCGGCAGCCGGTGGCGAACTCGCGCGCGGCGGCACGGTCAGCTTCGCCGTGTCGATGGGCCCCGACATCATCGTGTTCCCCGACGTCGTGGGCCTCACCTACGACGAGGCCGTCGCCCGACTGACCGACGCCGGATTCGTGCTCGGCGACGTCCTCGGATCCACCGAGGGGACCGTGCAGCAGGTCACGATCGCGGACGAGCCGGTCGAGCCCGGCACCGAATTCCGCCGCGGCCAGCCGGTCGATCTCGTCGCACTCTGACGGAACTCGTCACGTCGAACTCCGTCGTCCCGGCGCCGTCGAGATTCACGGAAGATCGCTTCGGGTCACTACCGTGCGGCCATGACATCTCTCGACGGTCGCGTGGCCATCATCACCGGTGCCGCACGCGGCATCGGCCGTGAACACGCGCTCTACTTCGCGAGCGAGGGGGCTCGCGTGGTCGTGAACGATCGGGGAGGAGCTCACGACGGATCGGGTGTCGACGAGTCGCCGGCCGAGGAGGTCGCCGCCGAGATCCGTGCGGCCGGCGGTGAGGCGATCGCGAACCACGACGACGTCGCCTCGTGGTCGGGCGCGGGCCAACTCGTGCAGACCGCGATCGACGCCTACGGCGACCTCCACGCGGTGGTCAACAACGCCGGGATCCTGCGCGACCGGACGATCGTCAACATGTCCGAGGAGGAGTGGGACGACGTCGTCCGCGTCCACCTCAAGGGTCACTTCGCCCCCACCCGACACGCCGCTGAGTACTGGCGGGGCGAGCACAAGCGGGGCGTTGCCCAGCGTCGCAACCTGGTGCACACGTCGAGCACGTCGGGGCTGTTCTCGAACCCGGGACAGGCCAACTACGGGGCGGCCAAGTCGGGCATCGCCACCTTCAGCGAGATCGCGGCGAAGGAACTCGACCGCTACGGCATCGTCAGCAACTGCATCGCGCCGGGTGCACGGACACGTCTGACACTCGCCACACCGGGACTCGATCAGATCGTGTCGGCGCCCGACGTCGGCTTCGACGAATGGGATCCCGCGAACATCTCCCCGCTGGTGGCCTACCTGTCGAGTGATGGGTGTGCGGTCACCGGCGAGACGTTCTTCGTCCAGGGAGGCGTCGTGAAGCGGGTGGCCGGCTGGGCCATGGCCGAGACCTACGAACAGCCCGAGCGGTGGACCGTCGAGTCGCTCGGCGCGGTGCTCAGCGAGTTGGCCGAGGCCGAGCCGGCGAAAGCCGCACCCACCGCCGGCTGACCCGACCGGCGCAGATCACTCCTCGGTGATCTGCTTGATCTCGTCGGCGACCTGTTCGGCGGTCTCGTCGGCGCCCTGGATCGCCGGCTGCATGGCCATGAGCTTCATCATGTCGCCGACCACCTTGACCTTGCCGTTCATGAACGCCTGCATCGCGATGGCCGGGTCCTGGAAGACGAAGAGCGCTTTCGCGGTCTCGTAGTCGGTCGTGACGGTCACGTCGGGGTCGTCGAGGTGACCGAGTTCCATCTCGACACGACCGGACGACGTGTCGAGGTGCGCCTCGACCTCACCGTCGCGGAACGGCACGTCGAACAC
>JBCCTP010000271.1:0-6531 GCA_039198505.1 Actinomycetota bacterium
CGGTGCTGGCACGTGTTGTAGAAGCAGTTGATGCGTCCATCGGTGCCGCGCACGATGAGCAGCGGAACGCCGAGATCGGAGAACGTCATGTAGTCACCGGCGTTCGGGACGTCCTCCACGCGACCGGCCATCACCCACGTCTTCGGCCAGAGGTGCTCCTGCTCGAGGTCGTGGAAGTCGCGGCTGACGTGCCGCTCGGTCGGGATGTCGTGGAACGCGGGAAAGCCGTCGGGGGGCGCCTCGCGGGCGAACTCGGCGGCCATGTCGGCCCGGATGCGCTCGACGAGATCGACGTCCATCAGCCGAGGACTCCCTCCGCGGTGGACGAGTAGAAGTCGAGGTGCGCGTCGAGCGAGTCACGGCCCGACCCCATCGAGACGGAGGCGAAGTGGGTGCCACCGAGCTCTGCCCAGCGCTCGGCCATGGCGGCGGTGTCGGCTGGTGACGCGCCGCCCAGGGCGATGAACTCGAGCCCGAAGCCGTCGAGCGACTGACCCGTCTCGGCCGCGTACTCGCGCAGCGAGGTCAGAGCACCGTGGACGCGTTCCTCGTTCCCGGCGAACATGAACCCGTCGCCGTGGTCGACGCCACGGCGGAACGCCGGTGGGCTGAAGCCACCGACCCACACCGGGATCTGGCGGGTGGGTGGAGGCACCAGGGCGAGGCGATCGACCGTGTCGAAGTCGCCGTCGTGGGAGATGACCCCGCCTCCCCACAGCGAGCGCAACAGACCGATCTGCTCATCGGCCCGGCGGCCTCGCGTGGAGAAGTCCTCGCCGAGAGCGTCGTACTCGACGTGGTTCCAGCCGACGCCCACGCCCATCCGGAGCCGACCGCCCGACAGCAGGTCGACGTCAGCGGCCTGACGGGCGACGAGCAGGGTCTGCCGCTGCGGCAGGATCAGCACCCCGGTGGCGAACTCGATCCGTTCGGTGATCGCCGCCAGGTGGGCGAACATCACGAACGGATCATGGAAGGGGTCGGTCTCGTGATACGGGCCCCACAGCTTCGGCTCGCGGTCGGCGTGCACGGCACCGCCGACGTGGTCGTACGCGAGGAGGTAGTCGTACCCGAGTTCCTCGGTGGCCCGCCCGATGGCTCGGACGGCGTCGGGATCACCGTCGAGCTCGATCTGCGGGTACACGACGCCGAACTTCATCGGTCACCGCCGTTGACCGTGAGGATCTGGCCGGTGACCCACGAGGCCGCATCCGATGCGAGGAAGACCACCGCATTGGCGACGTCGTCGGGTGTCCCGAGGCGTCCGAGGGGAACACCCCACTCCTTCGCCAGTCGGGGCAGATCCTCCTCCTTCGCGTCGAAGAACTCCATGAACACCTCCGTCGGGACCGGTCCGGGCGAGACGGCGTTGACCCGGATCCCGCGCGGTGCGAGCTCGGCCGCCATGGTGCGCGTGAGGCTGTTGACCCCGGCCTTGGCCACGCCGTACGGGCCGTTGCGCGGGACGGGCTTCACACCGGCCCCGGACGAGATGTTGATGATCGACGCTCCCTCCTCCATCACGCGGGCGGCTGCGCGGGCGCCGGTGAACACGGCACGGAGGTTGAGGTCCATCTGGTAGTCCCACTGGCGGTCGGGCATCTCGTCGAGACGCCGCGGCGTGCGGTCGTCGGCGCCCCCGGCGTTCGACACCCACAGGTCGATCTTCCCCATCTCGGCGACCGCCGAATCGGCGAGCGACTCGACGAACTCGCCGTCGGTGATGTCACCCGCCATCGTGTGGGCGCGTCGACCGAGCGCCCGGATCTCAGCGGCGACCTCGTCGAGGTCGGAGGCGGTGCGCGCCGTGAGCACCACGTCGGCACCGGCTTCGGCGAGTCCGGTCGCGAGACCGCGTCCGATCCCCTTCCCCGCCCCGGTCACCACGGCGACCCGACCGTCGAGTCGGAATCGATCGAGGAGAGGAACGCGAACGTCACCGTCATCAGCCATGACGCGTTCCTACTCGCCGCCCGCTCGGCCGTCCGAGCCGGAGCACGACCTGGGCGACCGCGGACACTGTCCGCCTGCGCCCGTGCCAGAAGCGGACAGTGTCCGGATCTGGCACGGGCGGAAGCGGACACGAACCAGCGGAGGTCGAGGTGAGCCACCCGGGAGGTGAGCCGCCAGCTACGCGGCGTGGCGGAACGTGGAGCGGTACGCGCTCGGGGACGAGCCCACGATGCGGGTGAAGTGCTGCCGCATGGCAGCGGCCGATCCGAAGCCGCAGGTCGCCGCGATCACGTCGACGGATGCGGTCGTCGTCTCGAGCATTCGCTGTGCCACGGTCACCCGCTGCTGCAGGATCCACTGCAGCGGCGTCGTACCGGTGGCGGCCTTGAACCGCCGAGCGAAGGTCCGCGGCGTCATCGCCGCCCGTCGAGCGAGTTCGTCGACCGTGAGCTGGCGATCGAGGTTTCCCTCCACCCACGAGAGAACCGCACGGAGGTCGGCGTCGACGTCGTCGGACGCCGGCATCGGCTGCTCGACGTACTGGGCCTGTCCACCGTCGCGATGGGGCGGGACGACCATGCGCCGGGCGATCGTGTTCGCCACCTCGGCACCCCAGTCGGCCCGCACGAGGTGGAGACAGAGGTCGATCCCTGCGGAGGTGCCGGCCGAGGTCCACAGCCGATCACCCCCGGCATAGAGGACGTCGGTGTCGAGGTCGATGCGCGGGAAGCGGTCGCGGAACGCAGGTGCGTGATACCAGTGCGTCGTCGCGATCCGGCCGTCGAGCAGACCCGTCTCGGCGAGCACGAACGCCCCGGAGCAGAAGGTGACGATACGCGCACCCCGATCGTGCGCCCGACGGAGTCCGTCGAGCGCGGCGTCGCCGTAGTCACGTTCGTCGAGCGGGTACGGCGCGCTGGGGATCACGATCGTGTCGGCCCAGTCGAGCGCCTCGACTCCGTGCTCGAGGAGGAGCCCGAAGCCGGTCGCGGTGCGCAGCTCCGGGCCCTCGTCGCTGCACAGACGCACCTCACTGCGCGGCACTCCATCGGCCGTCCGGTCGTTCCCCCACACCTCGATCGCGATGGCGATCTCGAACATCGCAGGGAAATCGAAGAGGAGAAGGGCGACTCGATGGATGTCCGTTTTCTTCGCCATGCTGTCGATTCTGCCATTGGCAGGAAGTCGGTGTCCATCGCATTCTTGCCACATGATGTTCTCGGCCTTCTGCCCCACCCACGACGCTCGGGTGCTCTTGACCCGCCGCAACGTCACCGGCTTCTCGAACGGGCCGGAGGGCCCCGTTCTCACCTGGCGCTGCGAGTGTGGGCACGAAGGCCACCTCGACCGAGACGGTTCGCACGCGGTCGCGACCGCGGCCCCGACGCCCAGCACCATCCGCGGCTGACCTGGGCGGAAGCGGACACTGTCCGGATCTGGCACGGGCGGAAGCGGACAGTTCGTCGGCGGGTCGACGGTCGGCCACACTGGGCCGAGTGGCCCGGCGCGGGCCGCCCCGTCCGCCGATCTCGAGGAGAGTGGCCCGCCATGAGCATGCTCGGAACCAGCGTCGTCCGGAAGGAGGACCCCGACCTCCTCACCGTCGGCGGCCAGTACGTCGACGACGTCCCCGCCGAGGGAGCGGTCCACGTGGCGTTCGTCCGGTCGCAACTCGCGCACGGGATCATCGAGGGAATCGACTCCGAGGACGCCCTGTCGATGCCTGGCGTGATCGGCGTCTACACGGCGGCCGACCTCGGTATGGCGCCGCAACCTCCGAGCATGCCGATGTTCAACGCGCAGATGACTCGAACGAAGCTCGCGAGCGATCGCGTCCGCTACGTCGGCGAGCCGATCGTCGCGGTCGTCGCCGAGACCGCCGTCGAGGCGTGGGACGCCGCCGAATCGGTGTGGGTCGACATCGATCCGCTCGACGCCGTCGTCTCCGTCCACGACGCCGTCAGGGACGAGGTGATCCTGCATCCCGACGCCGGGACCAACACGGTCTTCGCGCTCCCGGGCTCCGGCGACGACGTGTTCGCCGACTGTGACGTCACCGTCGAGCTCACGTTCCGGAACCATCGCCTCGCCCCCTGCCCGCTCGAACCGCGTGCGACCATCGCCCGCTGGGACACGGTCGACGGGGTCGAACAGCTCACCCAGTGGTCGACGAACCAGGGCGCTCACGGCACCCGCGACGGGCTGGCGGCCGCGGTCGGCGTCGAGCCGGATCAGGTCCGCGTGATCACCCCCGACGTCGGTGGCGGCTTCGGAGCGAAGAACGGCCAGTACCCCGAGGACATCGCATCCGCACTGCTCGCCCGCCGGCTGGGTCGGCCCGTCCGGTGGGCCGAGACGCGGACCGAGAGCATGCTCGGTCTCGTCCACGGTCGCGGTCAGGAGATCACCGCCACCATCGGCGGCACGCGCGACGGGAACGTCCTCGCGCTCCGCTCACACGTCATCCAGGACGGCGGGGCGTATCCCGAGGTCGGGTCGGTGCTGCCGATCTTCGCCAAGAATCTGGCGACCGGGCCGTACGACATCCCGAACGTCGACGTGTCGACCGTGTCGGTCGTCACGAACACCGTCCCGGTCGGCGCGTACCGAGGCGCCGGCCGTCCCGAGGCGGCGCACATCCTCGAGCGGATGATGGACGCGTTCGCGGCCGAGATCGGCATCGATCCGGCCGAGGTGCGACGGAAGAACTTCGTCGCCGCCGATGCGTTCCCGTTCACCAACGCGTCCGGCACCACCATGGACTCGGGCGCGTACGAGTCGGCGCTCGACGCGGTCCTCGACCACATCGACTACGACGAGCTGCGCGCCGAGCAGGAGCGTCGCCGATCCGATCCCGACGCCAGCCTGCTCGGCCTCGGCTGGTCGGCCTACATCGAGATCACGAACCCGGTGTCGTCGCCCGACTTCGGTTCGATCGAGGTGCGGCCCGACGGCACGGCACTGGTGCTCACCGGCGTGTCACCCCACGGGCAGGGGCACTACACGGTGTTCGCGCAGATCGCAGCCGACATGACCGGGATCCCGTTCGACCGGATCGAGGTGATGCACGGCGACACCGCCCTCGTCCCGCGCGGGAACGGAACCGGCGGCTCACGTTCGCTGCAGATCGGCGGCTCCGCGGTGATGCAGGCGAGCGAGGGGCTGATCGACAGGGCCAAGGACGTCGCGGCACGACTACTCGAAGCGAACCGGGACGACATCGTGCTCGACGTCGAGACCGGATCGTTCTCGGTCGCGGGCACTCCGACGATCGGACGCACGTGGGCCGAGGTGGCCGCCGCTGCGCTCGCCGAGGACGATTCGCAGCCGTTCGCCGCCGAGGCCGACTTCCAGCCGGAGGGCTCAGCGTTCCCGTTCGGAGTCCAGCTCTCGGTGGTCGAGGTCGACCGCGACACCGGCGAGGTCACGCCGATCCGCCACGTCGGTTGCGACGACTGCGGCGTCATGGTCAATCCGATGCTGGTCGCCGGTCAGGTCCACGGCGGCGTCGCCTCCGGCATCGCGCAGGCGCTGATGGAGGAGTTCATCTACGACGAGGACGGCACGCCGAAGACCGCCAACTTTCTCGACTACGCACTCGTGTCGGGAGCCGAGCTGCCGAGCTTCGAGAGGATTCCGCACGAGACGCCGTCGCCGCTCAACCCGCTCGGAGCGAAGGGGATCGGCGAGTCGGGCACCATCGGCTCCACACCCGCCGTGCAGAACGCCGTGATCGACGCACTCGCCCACCTCGGGGTGCGTCACGTCGACATCCCCACGACACCCGAACGCGTCTGGACCGCCATCCAGTCGACGGAACAGTACGGGTCAGGCGGGGCCGGTGACGTCGGGGTCGGCGCACCAACCACCGGGGGCGAGCGGACCGCCGATGCCGGGCGGGCACGGCCGGCGCTCGAGGAACGCGAGCTTGCGCGAGAGGTAGATCGCCGACTGCGGCGCACCGCTGGACGTGAGGTGCACCCCGTCGGACGTCAGCCACGACGACTGGAAGAACGAGTACGTGTGCCAGTCGGCGAGGCTCAGCTCCGGTGATCGCTCGCTGTCGACGACCGCCCGCAGGTGACGGTTGTTGGCGATGAACGAGTTGCGGTTCGAGATCGACGATGGTGACACGTAGCCCACGTTCTCGCGGTAGGTGACCCACACGACGCGATCGATGCCCTTGGCTCGCGCCTCGGCCATGATCTGCTCGACCGCGCTGGGGAAGGACCCCGACCAGTCGTTGTAGCCGGTGAGCATGAACATCGTCGAGTACTTGTCAGGCTCGAGTCGACGCATCTCCGAGAGCGCGGTGCGCGGTGCGTATCCCTCGCGCCCCCGACACGACACGCCGATCAGGCGGCGACACGACTCGAGCTGCGCGTTGAACTGCGCTCCCTGCAGGTAGCCGAGTGCGCCGTTCCAGCGGATGCCGGCGTGCGCCGAGTCGGAGATGATCACCACGTCGGAGTCGGCCGACGGGAAGTCGTTCGCCGGCACCGGGGTCGTCGCCGCCGCCGGCTCGCCGAGGAACCATCCGGCGAGGTCGACCGCCATGTGCGCACCTGCCGACGAGAA
>JBCCTP010000272.1:0-6515 GCA_039198505.1 Actinomycetota bacterium
CGACCTGACCGACGGCGTCGACGCCGCAGGTGCGAGCGACGTCGATGAGCAGCCCGACCTCGACCCCCCATCCCTGCTCGAAGGTGAGCCGCTCGACGACGGACCGGCGCACGGCGTACTCCCCCGCCAACGGCTGGGCGACCTCGGCGAGTTCGGGGAACCAGCGCGACAGCATCGGTCGGGCGACCAGCTCCGTCGTCCTGCCGCCGCCGCCGTCGCTGGTCGGCCGGTCGTACAGCGCCTTGACCAGTGCGACCGTGTCGTCGGCGAAGATCGGCAGCGCCAGCTTCTGGATCCACTCGGGTTCGAGGCTCGTGACGTCGCCGTCGCACCACACGACGACGTCGCCGGAGCTGACGAGCAGGCTCGCCCACAGAGCGTTCCCCTTGCCTCGACCGACGCCGTACGACGCGTGCACGTCGTCGATCGAGACGACTCGGGCTCCGGCGTGTGCCGCCACCGTGGCCGTGTCGTCGGTGCTGCGATCGTCGAGGACGATCAGCTCGTCGACGAAGCCGGCCCCGTCGACCAGCTCGTCGCGAATCGCGGTGACGAGCGGACCGATCGTCGCCGCCTCGTCGCGGCAGGGGATGCAGACCGAGACCGTGCGCCCGTCCTTCGCCTCCATGGCCGAGGAACCGGTGGACGTGCCCGCGCGGTCGAGGTGGAACGTCCGGATCGAGGAGCTCACCGCGTCACCGAGGTCAACGCGTGAGTGGCCCGAGCGCCCGGACGTCGTCGGGCGGCAACGTCGCGTCCCAGCCGTCGGGGCATCGTTCGGGTGCGATGTCGGACAGCGGTGCGAGGACGAACCGCCGCTCGGCGAACCGTGGGTGGGGCACCGTGAGCTCCTCGCTGTCGATCGTCATGTCGTCGAACATCACGATGTCGACGTCGAGCGTGCGCGGGCCCCACCGCACCGCTCGCTGGCGCATCGCTTCGGCCTCGATCCGCTGACAGCGGCGCAGCAGCGCATATGGATCGAGCGACGTCTCGACCTCGACCACCATGTTGAGGTACGGGCCCTGACCGTCGGGCCCGCCGACCGGAGCCGTCTCGTACACCTGCGACTCGGCGACGACGTTGCCGAGGCTCTCGATCGCCTGACGCAGATAGCCCTCTCGGTCACCGAGGTTCGATCCGAGCGCGACGAACGCCCGGTGGGCGGTGTGTGGTGGGACCGAGAGTTCGGCACGCGTGCGCCGGATGGTCACCGCCGTCGATTCGGCGTCGACCGAGAGGGGCGGGCGCAGCTTGGTGAGCTTCACCGTGACCCCCTCGACGCGGTCGAACTGCAGCACCTCGTCGGCGATCCGGGCGACGAGACGTTCCAGCAGAACGTCCTTCGACTCCTCGACGCACGCCACCACGCGGTCGGCCACCGATCCGTAGTTGACGGTGTCGCCGAGCTCGTCGGTGAGGCCTGCGTCGTGGAGGTCGACGGCGAGTTCGAGGTCGACTCGGAGGGGTTGCTCGATCTCTCGTTCGTGGGGCAGTGCCCCGACGATGGTGACGGCTCGGAGGCCGGTCACGAGGATCGTGTCGGTTCCAGGACGAGAGTCCACCAGGGGTGTGTACCAGCTCCCCCGCCGTTTCGTCCCCTCGATCGCGAGTCGACCAGACTCGCCCGCATGAGCGACAGCAGCGCGACCACCGACGAACCGGCCGTTCTCACCGAGCGCCAGGGTCGGATCCTGGTCATCACCCTCAATCGGCCCGACGCCATGAATGCCATCAACGGTGCGCTGTCGAGCGGCCTCGTCGCAGCGATCGAGGAACTCGACGGTGACGATTCACTCAGCATCGGGATCCTCACCGGCAACGGTCGCGGCTTCTGCTCGGGCATGGACCTCAAGGCGTTCTCCCGCGGCGAGGACATCGGGCCGATGATGACGTTCATCCGCGAGGGCTCGACGAAGCCGCTCATCGGTGCGATCGAGGGGTTCGCCCTGGCCGGAGGCCTCGAACTCGCGCTCACCTGCGATCTTCTCGTCGCCTCGGAGGGAGTGAAGCTCGGGATCCCCGAGGCGGGCGTCGGTTTGTTCGCAGCAGGTGGTGGGCTCCTCCGTCTCCCCAGTCGCGTCGGCCACTCGAAGGCGATGGAGATGGCGCTCACCGCTGATCCCATCACGGCCGAGGAGGGTCTGACCTACGGAATGATCGCCCGAGTCACCGAGAAGGGCGGGGCGCTCGCCGCGGCCACGGAGCTCGCCGAGCGGATCGCCCGGAACGCGCCGCTGGCTCTGGCGGCGTCCAAGCAGCTGATCAACGCAACGCAGGGCACCACCGACGACGAGTTCTACGCGATCCAGCAGCCGCTTCAGTCATCGGTCTTCACCTCGAACGACGCCGCCGAGGGCCCCAAGGCCTTCGCCGAGAAGCGCGCCCCCGACTGGTCAGGCACCTGAGTCGGGCACGCTCCACGGGGTCACGGGATCACGTGAAGCAATGGAAGAAGCCCCGACACGCCTCGGTCGCGATCAGCGGCGCGGTCACGCCGATGATCGTCGCAATCGCGTCGACCGTGAAGCTGTTCGTGAGAAAGGCGATCAGCGCTGCCTCGAGCGGCGCGGCCGCTCCCTCGGTCGCGGCCGTGAGAGCGGACACCGCGGCGAGGAGCGCGCTCGCGACCGCTGACACGATGAGGGCCTCCACAGCGGCGACGGCGACTGTGCCGACGGCGAAACAGACGAAGCACGGCAGCGTGACGGTGGTCGTCTGAGTCGGGTCGGCCGACGCTGCGGCGACGGCTTCGAGTGCCTCGGTCTCGGCGCTCTCGTGTGACGCGACCAGGTCGGCCAAGGCCTGGTCGAGTGCGGCGCGGTTCGCCTCGGGAATGTGAAGGCCGTGGGCGGCGACGGCATCGGACGCCCCGCCCGACAACTGTTCTCTGGTGATCGTGCGGTCGGCGATGAGGCCCGCGACTGATGCGATCCTCTCGAGTACGTCGTCCGGCAGGGTGGCGTTGGCGGTGTCGGCCATGGTCTCTCTCCTGTTGTGGCGTCAGCCGGTCGGGTGACTCCGACCGGTCGTGAGGATCGAGGGTGCCTCGCCGTCGGTGGTCCAGCGGATGAGGCAGGCGTGGTCGCCCACCAACGGATTGGGCATGTAGTCCTTCAACGCGCAGAGGGCCTCGAAGCCGTTCTCGAGCTGGAACGACAGCGTGGGGTCGTACAGCTCGCCGGCGCGCACCCGGTCGATGTACTCGTCGGCCGTCATGTCGAGCCGGTGCTCGGCGTAACCGGGAATCACCCCTCCGGCGACGATGCCCCGAAGCCCGTCACGGCGGACCACGTCTTGGCGCAGCTGGTACAGCTCGTGGCCGATTCCCCGCCGCCGCATGTCCGGGCGCACCACGATCGTGATGCCGTAGTACCAGTCGCCGTTCGGCACGTGCCCGGCCTCGGTGCCGTTGGCTTCGAGGAACTCGACGATCCCGTGCTGCGGGTTCTCCCAGTCGAAGAACGTACGGATTCCGAAACCCGTACACGCCGGGACACCGTCCTCGTCGAGCCCGACGAAGCACCCCTCCGGGTAGGCCCGAGCCATGGCCTCGATGTCCTCGGCGTGAAGGAGGTGATCGGGGTCGGTGTTCGGGAATGCCTGATGCTCGAGAGCGGTGGAGAGCTCGGCCCACCGCTCGTCGAGATGGAAGTAGCGAAGGCCCGACGTCGGACCGACCCAGAGCGGCTCCCCGGGCGGCTCGGGAACGACGTCGAGCACAGGCAGCGGCATCGCCACCTTCCGGACGTCGTTGTCGACCGGGCGCCCCCAGCACGCCCAGAAGTCGTTCGTGGCGGGCCGCATGATGGCGGCTCCGCTCGACTCGATGTGCAAGGGCGCAGTCGCCGTCTGGCAGATCGCCGTCGGTTCGCGGAACAGATCGATCAGCCGATCGGCGTCGACGTCGCCGTCGGCCAGCATCTTCGACGCCAGCTCGAGACGCCGGGTCGACGACTCGGTGAGCAGAGGCCCACGGTCGGCCTGCACCGCCGTCGCCGCCGCGTCGAGGGTGTGGTTGGTGTGCACGACGATCTCGTCGGGCTCGACGCCGAGCCGGACGACCGGCCGCGCGGACGGCATGGCCTCGACGTCGTACCCGTCACCGTGGCGGTCGAAGATCAGGAAGTTGTGGGCTCCGGCGAGGTCGGCGCCGAGCAACACGTCGAGCGCCTCGGCGGCGGTGGAGGCCATCAGCATCTTTCGCACGACCGAGGTCCAACAGACACCGCGCGTTCCGTCGACTCCCGTGAGATTGTTGATCCCGACGCACACCCCCTCGGTGTTCATTCCGATCTGGCCGAGGCAGCCGGTGGTGCTGAAGACGTTGGCGCGGGGTCCATCGTCGGGGCGCACCCGCAGGAGCACCACGTGGTCGGTGGCCGTGTCGTGCATGTCCCATGTCTGCCCGAGGAAGCCGGCACCGCCGGCACGCGAGTCGGGCACGATGACGGCGGTGCAGTCGTCCTCGATCACGTCGGTCGGTGTGGCTCCGCCGACGACGGCCCGCACCGTGTCGACGAAGTCGGTGAACCCGCCCACGATCACTGCTTCAGCCGGGCTGATTCCCGCGGCGTCGGCCATCGCCAGCATCTCGGTGTGCAGGTCGGCGTCGAACCGCTCGTGCGCCGGCAGCATCGACTCGGCGATCTCGAGCACTGCGGCGCGTTCCATCGGTCCGCCGCTCCATCCGCCGGCGGCGACCAGGTCGACCCGTTCCCGGGTGTACTGCCGGATCTCGTCGGCGAACTCCGCTCCGTGACGTGCGCCGAGGTCCTCGGGAGACCCCGAGAGATCGAGGATCCGGATCGGAGGTCGCCGCATCTCGCCAACGGATAGCGTCCGGAGATGACCCCGATGCGGGCTCCCGCACTCGACGACGCGCGCACCTCGCCGCTCTGGTGGGACGGGCTCGACCGGAGCGTCGAACGCTCGCCACTCACTGGCGACATCACCGCCGACGTGGTCATCGTCGGTGCCGGCTTCTCCGGATTGTGGACCGCCCATCACCTGTCGCTCCTCGCTCCCGACCGTCGGATCGTCGTCGTCGAGCGCGAGACCGTCGGGTTCGGCGCGTCGGGCCGAAACGGTGGGTGGGCGGTCGGCGAGCTGGCCGGACCGCTCGACCGCTACGCGGCACTCGGTGGCCACGACGCCGCCGTCGCCCAGTGGCGCGCCGTGATGGAGGCGGTCGCCGAGATCGGCGACGTCATCGCGGCCGAGGGCATCGAGTGCGACTGGGCTCACGGCGGCAACATCCGCGTCGCCCGCACCCGACCGCAGGCCGATCGTCAGGCGGCCGAGGTCGACGAGATGCGCGAACTCGGCTTCGGCTCCGACGTGATCCGGCTTCTCGACGCCGACGAGGCCCGCCGCCATCTCGACGCCACCGACGTCCGATCGGGCATCTTCTTCGCTCCGTGCGCATCCCTCCAGCCGGCGCTGCTCGCGCGGGGCCTCGCCGACGCGGTCGAGCGGCGCGGTGTCGTCATCCACGAGCGGACCGAGGCGACGTCGATCACCGACGGCAGGGTCGAGACCCGACGCGGCGTCGTCACGGCGCCGGTCGTCGTCCGGGCCACGGAGGCGTACACCCGCGACCTCCCCGGTGCCCGACGCGATCTGCTGCCGGTCTACTCGCTGATGGTCGCGACCGAACCGCTCGACAGTGGCCTCATCGCGTCGATCGGACTCGACGGTCGTCCGACCTTCGCCGACGACCGGCGGATCGTCACCTACGGCCAGCGCACCGCCGACGACCGGATCGCGTTCGGCAGCCAGGGTGTTCCCTACCTCTTCGGATCGGAGATCTCACCCGACAACGAGACCGATCTGGGCGCCCACCGCCGTGTCCACGAAGTCCTCGTCGAGATGCTCCCGCAGCTCGCCAGCGTTCCGATCACGCACCGCTGGGGCGGAGTGCTGGGCATCCCGCGCAACTGGCTCCCGTCGGTCCACTTCGACGCATCGACCGGCAGCGGACGTCTCGGCGGCTACGTCGGGGAAGGCGTCGCCGCCGCCCACCTGGCCGGACGGACGATGGCCGAGCTGATCGTCGGCGAGACGACACCCCGAACCCGTCTCCCTTGGGTCGGCGCCGCATCACGTCGCTGGGAACCCGAGCCGCTGCGGTGGCTCGGCGTGCGCGGCGGGCGCCGGATCTTCGCCGCCGCCGACGCCGTCGAAGAACGGACCGACCGGCCCGCTCGCGTCACCGACCGCGTCGCCCGGATCCTGCGCGGCGACTGACGCTCGCTCCGGCCGCTTCGGCGACCACCGCACCCCGAGATCGGCGCAGGTCGAGTCCGTTCGGGCCTGATAGACCAGCGTTCGTGACGACTCCGGCGCTGCTCCAGCCGTTCTCCGACCCGGCCTGGACGGCCACCGACTTCGTGAAGATCGTCCGCGCCGAGGGCACCACCGTCTGGGACGACGAGGGCCGCAGCTACCTCGATGCGATGGCGACGCTGTGGTTCTGCCAGATCGGCCACGGCCGCACCGAGATGATCGACGCG
>JBCCTP010000273.1:0-6511 GCA_039198505.1 Actinomycetota bacterium
CTCCCCTGCTCGACGTAGTCGTCGAGGACCCGCTGGAGGACGAGGCCGCTCCACAGTCGCCCGCCGTACTCGAGGGTCATCGTGAGCTGCGTGCCGTCGTCGACGAGCACGAGGTCGACACCGAGGATCCAGGGACTGTGATCACGTCCGTCGACTTCGTGACGCGTGAACACCACCCGCTCGTCGACGACGTGCTCGGTGCGCTCCATCCGCAACAGCTTTGACCTGGTGAGCGGGCCCACCTTGGCCCGCAGCTCGACGAACCACGCGGGGACTCCGGCGGCCTCGGGCCGCTCGTCGGCGGGCCGGACCTCGGACACGAGACCCATCCACGCCGGATACGAGTCGAGGCCGGAGACGTGCCCGAAGAGGGCGGATGGCTCGCAGGGAGCGACGAGCTCGCGGACGATCTGCACGAGGCGGCTCAGCGAGGACGCTCGTCGCCACGGAACGCTCGGGCGAGGAGAGGACTCCGTGCGGAGAGCAGACCGTCGAGATCGTCGGAGTGGTCGAACTGGGGCATCCAGGGCTCGGGCTCGACGGGATCCGAGGACGCGGCGGCGTGCTGGGGCTCGACCGGGTCGGGCGCCAGGTCGACCGGCGCAACGGCGGTCGCGGCGGGCTCGAGGACCAGTTGTTCGACGTCGACCGGGCGACGCGAGCGACGTCGGCGGGGCCCCGCCAGCTGCTCGTCGACGGCGGGTGGCGGCGGACGGAAGAGGTGCAGGTCGGGATCGCGCTGGTCGTCGAGTGTCCAGCCCCGTGGCACGACCATCGAGTCGGCGTGGCGACCGCAGAGCAGGTTCCGCGGCGGAGCGTCGTCACCGGCGACGGCGGCCAGCCAGAACACGAGGTCTTCGGTCCGCATGCCGTAAGCGACCGACGCGGGTTCGGAACACCCCGGTCGCTCGCACAGTCGGCCCATCAGGGGTCGATGGTAGTTGTCAGACGCTCGGCGATGGCCGACCACACATCGGGGTCGACACCCATGCCGAGATGGGTCGACGTCACCTCGACGTGTTCGACTCCTGGTGTCCGTCGATCGATGCACGCCTCGGGGGTGACGACCCCGTCGTTCCGGCTCCACAGCGCGGTGATCGGCACCTCGATCGGCGTCTCGTAGCGGGTGTCGATCAGCTCGTGGATCCGTTCGATCTGCTCGTCGGTGTACCGCCATGCGAGCGCGGTGTAGGCGGGTCCACCCTCGACCGGTGTCCCAAAGGTCACGATGCGGCGCACGAGTTCGGGATGCCGGCGAGCCGTCTCGCGTGAGAGCGTTCCTCCGAGGCTCCAGCCGACCAGCGCCGGCGACTCACCGGTCTCGGATCGCACCGAGGCGCATCGGTCGATCAGCCGTCCCACGAGACCCGGGACGTCCTGACCGATCCGACCGAGTTCGGCCGGCCGCGCGTCGTGTCCGAGCCAGCCGAGGTAGCCGCGCAGCGCGGTGAGCGAGAGGTCGGTGCCTCCGAATCCGGTCACGACCACGACCGGCCGACCGTCGCCGCGGGGAGCTTGGCGGAGATGCGGTGTCCTCACGAACAGCCGCGCCACGTCGCGCCCGACGAGGAGCTCCTTGCTCCGCTGAGCGAACGACGGCGGCCGAAGGGTCACGGTCGTACCCTCGTGCTCGTGCGAACACGCTGTCAACGGTCGGACTCGCCGATCGGGGAAGGAACGTCGGTCGATGTCCCACGGTGAGCTCTCGCCCGACGTCGCTGCATTCTGGTCGGAGTTCCTCCGGGCGACCGGCCGGCCCGACGACACTCCACTCCTCGACGTCTTCCACTTCGACGACAACGAGCGTGACGCCGACCTGCTCGCCTCACTCGTGCTCGCCGGGACGAAACGGGCCACGGCCTCGCTCGCGTTCGAGTACGAGCGGGAGGGGACCCCGATCCCGACCGCAGGCGATCTCAGCGTGGTCACCGACTTCGCCGGCCATCCGCTCTGCGTCATCGAGACGACGCAGGTCGACGTCGTCGCGTTCGAGGACGTCGATGACGACTTCGCAGCAGCCGAGGGCGAAGGAGACGGCTCGCTGCGTCACTGGCGCCAGGCCCACGAGGCCTACTTCGGCCGGGTCTGCCAGAACCTCGGCATCGAGATGTCCGGTCGGATGGACGTGGTGTGCGAGCGCTTCGAGGTCGTCTCCCCGACGACCTGAGGCGCAGCGGATGGTGGGCGGAGCGTCATCGCTCGCGTGGGGTGCGGTGGCCATCGAGGAACGCGTCGACGACCGTCTCGACGTCGGCCCGACGGATTCTTCGCGGCACGAGTGCTCGCCGGTAGAAGAGCGGCCCGATGGTCTGAGCGGCTGCGCCGACCTCGTCGAGCTCCGGATCGAGTTCACCTCGGTCGATCGCCGACCGGACCACGCTCCAGACTCCACGCCGTGCGAGCCGTGTCATTCGCTCGTGGAACCGTCGAAGATCGGAGTCGACGTCAGCGCGCTCGATCAGCGTGACGATGACGTCGAACGTCGGCCCGTCGTTGATCGCCTCGGCCAGAGCCGTGAGTTCGGCGACGAGGTCGTCCCGCGTCGAATCGACGTGGCTGATGGTCCGCACCTCGCCGGCGAGTGCGTGCTCGAGGACGTCGATCAGGAGGTGCTTCGGGTCCGGCCAGTGCCGGTACACGGTCGCCCGACCGACGTCCGCCTCGCGAGCCACGCGCTGGTGGGTGAGGGCGCTCCACCCCTCGCGGACCAGGAGGTCGACGCCGGCGGACAGGACGGCGCGGCGGCTCCGCGCGACTCGAGCGTCCTCGACCCGACCCGGCGGCGACTGCGGCGGTGGTGTGGCCGACACGTGTGCAGTCTGCACGCCATCGCCGGATCGTCGACGGATCACCCGCACGACGATGTGAGACAACTTGTCTCGATCTACGCTCGCGACCGTGGCCACGATCGACGACAACTCCCGCTATCGGACGACCCCTCTCGCTCCGATCGAGCGCGAACTCACGCACACCGATCTTCGGGTCGAGGGCACACTGCCCGACGAGCTCGACGGGCTGTACGTCCGCAACGGGCCCAACCAACTCGGCGAGGTGCCACCGAACCTCCACTACTTCAGCGGCCACGGGATGCTCCACGGTGTCCGGCTCCGCGATGGTCGGGCGGCCTGGTACCGCAACCGTGCTGTCCGCGCCGGCGACGTGGCACAGATCCTCGGCGAGCCGGATCCAGGCGGGCCGGTGAACCACGGCATCGACTTCTCGCCGAACACCAACATCGCCGTCTTCGGCGATCGGCTCTACGCCACGGTCGAGGGAGGCGCAGCGCTCGTCGAGATCACCGAGCACCTCGAGACGATCGCTCGGAGCGATCTCGGAGGTGTGCTCGGCGACGGATTCACCGGTCATCACAAGATCGACCCGGTGGACGGCGACATCCACGCGGTCGTGTACAGCATGGTCCTCGGCGCCACGGCCCTGTACCTCCGGTTGACACCCGACGGGCGGCTGCTGAACCGGGTGCAGGTGCCGCTGACCGGCGCGACGCAAATCCATGACATGTCGATCACCGAGCGGTACGCCGTGATCTACGACCTCAACGTCGTGTTCGACCCGGCGCAGTTGGAACGGACCACGCTCCCCATCGCGTGGGCGCCGGACAAACCGTCACGGGTGGGGCTGCTGCCCAAGGACGGAGCCGCCGACGACGTCCGCTGGTTCGAGGTCGAGCCGTGCTACGTGTACCACCCGCTGAACGCGTTCGAGACCGGGACCGGCGAGGTCGTCATCGACGTGAGCCGGTACGAGCGGGCGGCGCGCGACGACCCGTTCGGTCCACTCGGCGACACCCTTCCGACGATCGATCGGTGGACCTTCGACCTCGATGGATCGACCGCGGTCGCCGCCGAGGAACGTCGGGTCGACGAGCCGCTCGACTTTCCCGTCGTCAGCCCGCTCGTCCAAGGTCGGCCCTACCGATTCGGATACACGTCGACCGCCACGCTGGAGCCGTCCTTCGAGGGCGCCGTGAAGATCGATCACGTCACGGGCACCACCCACCACCAAGCGTTCGGTGGCGGGAGCTGTGGGGAGCTGACCTTCGTCCCCCGAGCCAACGCCTCCGCCGAGGACGACGGGTGGTTGCTCGGGTTCGTGTACCAGCCCGAGCGGGAGCGCTCTCGTCTCGTGGTCATGGACGCCCAGGACTTCGAGGGAGAACCGATCGCGTCGGTGTGGATCCCCGATCAGCACATCCCGATCGGCACACACGGCGCATTTCTGCCGGGGCGCGGGGATGATGCGGGATGATGGTGGGCGCAGAGGGGCTCGAACCCCCGACCTCTGCCGTGTGAAGGCAGCGCTCTAGCCAGCTGAGCTATGCGCCCGAAGGCCCGCTGACTCTAGTGGCGATGCAGCCGGGTCGCACCGAGCCGGTCAGGTCTGTTCGACGCAGGCGAGGCCCATGCCCTGCCGGTCCTGGTAGGCGTTCCAGCCGGAGCGGCACTCCCCCTCGAACGGCACGAGCGCACGGACGACGAGATCGCCGTCGCCGGTGCACGAGATCTCGCCGACCCGCCCGTCGGCGAGGACCTCGACGCAGTCGCCGCCGCGCAGGATGCCGTCAGGACCGAGCGGCTCGCCCGGCTCGGTGAACTGGGCCAGCACGAACACGGCGACGATGGCGAGACCGGTGCAGACGAGCAGCGTCCGCCAGGGAACCCGGATGTCGGGGAGGCGCGGTGGCGATCCGACCGGTCGGATGACCTCGACATCGTCGTCGCCGAGGTCGACATCGCGCCCGCCGCTTCGATCGATGACCGGCCCGCCGCGGAGCGAGGCGTCGTACATCGCGCGCCGACCGGGATCGGAGAGCACTCGGTACGCCTCGTTGATCGCCGGCATGCGGTCACCACCCGCAGCGGACCCGGCCGTCCGGTCGGGATGGAACTCGCGGGCGAGTCGCCGGTACGCATCGCGCACGGCGTCGTCGGACGCGTCGGACCGGATGCCGAGTTCGTCGTAGTGCGTGCGTGCGGCCACCGGTGATGACGCTACGAGCGATCGCCTGATCCGCCCACGACTCAGCGGAACCACTCGGCGCGCCGCTTAGCCCAACGGTCAGCCGACGACCGAGCGGAGCACGAGCCGACTCTCGGTGCGGGCGACCGCCTCGTCGGCGCGCACCCATCGCACGAACGAGTCGAGCCCGTCGGCACCTTCGCACTCGACGACGATCAGGTAGTCGGCGGCGCCGGTCACGTACGACGCGCGCACCACCTCGTCCCGCTCGGCGATCCGTCGCTCGAACGGATCGGCGTGATCACCCGGAACCAGGCTCACGTCGATGTAGGCGCGGACGGTCCGTCCGATCGCCGACGGCTCGATCCGCGCGTGATACCCGGTGATCACCCCGTCGTCCTCGAGCCGTCGGACGCGATCGGCCACCGAGGTCGGAGCCAGGTGGACGAGCTCCCCGAGTTCGCGCCAACTGATCCGAGCCCGTTCGCGTAGTGCGCCGAGGATTCGAGCGTCGACCGGATCCATTGCACCCGATCGTACGGCCCAGAACGCCGAGACCACTCGACGTCGCCGGGAACGTCGGCGGCGGAGAGAGCATCATCGGGAGATGGCCGACGCACCCGTCATCTCGACCGTGGGAGTCCCCCGCGAGATCAAGAACTCCGAGCATCGGGTGGCGATGACCCCTGACGGGGTCCGAGAGTTCGAGCAGGCGGGCATCGACGTGTTCGTCGAGTCCGGCGCGGGCGAAGGCGCATCGATCTTCGACTCCGACTACGAAGCGGTCGGCGCCACGATCGTGCCGACCGCAGCCGACGCCTGGTCCCAGGAGATGGTGGTCAAAGTCAAGGAACCGAAGGCCGAGGAGTTCGGCTTCCTCCGCGACGACCTCACGCTCTTCACCTATCTCCACCTCGCGGCGTACCCCGAGGTCGGCGCGGCACTCATCGAGTCGGGCGCGACCGGCGTCGCCTACGAGACCGTGGAGACGACCGACGGCAAGCTGCCGCTGCTCGCGCCGATGAGCGAGGTCGCCGGACGCCTCGCGCCGCAGATGGGTGCCCACTTCCTCGAGCGCCACAACGGTGGACGCGGCGTGCTCATGGGCGGATCGCCCGGAGTGAAGCCGGCGAAGGTCGTCGTGCTCGGCGCGGGCAACGTGGGATGGAACGCGGCCTGGATCGCTGCCGGCATGGAGGCCGAGGTCATCCTCATCGACAAGGACCTCGACCGACTCCGCTTCGTCGACCAGATCCACAAGGGCCGGATCATGACGTCGGCCTCGAACCGCGGAGCGATCGAGCGGGCGATCGCCGACGCCGACCTGGTGATCGGGGCCGTGCTCGTGGCGGGCGGACGGGCGCCGGTCGTGGTCACCGAGGATCTCGTCGAGTCGATGAAGCCGCGGGCCGTGATCGTCGACGTGGCGGTCGACCAGGGCGGGTGCATCGCGACGACTCGCGAGACCACGCACGAGGACCCGACGTACGTCGTGCACGACGTCGTCCACTACGCGGTCGGCAACATGCCGGGC
>JBCCTP010000274.1:0-6502 GCA_039198505.1 Actinomycetota bacterium
GATGAAGTGGGCGAAGGTGTCGTTGATCTCGGCGCCCATCAACGCGGGGAACCGGCCCCGCAGTCGCCACGACCCGTCGGGCAGCTGGCGGAGGGTGACGTGACGGCACCCGCAGCGCCGACCAGCGTCACCGCGATCGCCGTGACGTCACCCTCCGCCAGCTGCCCGACGGGTCGTGGCGACTGCGGGGCCGGTTCCCCGCGTTGATGGGCGCCGAGATCAACGACACCTTCGCCCACTTCATCGACGCCGAGTTCCACACCGACCTTCACGACGCCCGTCGACGAGCGAACGGCGCCGAACCCGACTGGGGCGACCTCTCCCGAACCGAACCCCAACGACGCGCCGACGCCTGCCACGCCATCTGCCGGTCGGCTGCCTCGGCACCCCACGGGCGCTCCACACCGCTCCCGACCTTGAACATCCTGTTCGACCACCAGAGCCTCCGCTCGGTCCTCGACGACGAACCCATCGACCCCGCCCACTACCGCCAGGTGATCTGTCGCACCCAACGCGGTGACGACGTCGCGCTCGACGAAGCCGCCGCGATGACCCTGTGGGCCCACGTGCGACGCGTCGTCACCGACGGCGCCGGCACCATCATCGACCTCGGACGCCGCCGCAGACTGTTCCGCGGATCATCCCGCGACGCCGCACTCCTGCTCCACCAACGATGTGCTTGGCCCGGATGCACCGTGCACAGCGTCGACTGCGAAGCCGACCACGCCCGCACCTGGCACACCCACGGCACCACCGACCCCGCCAACGGGCTCCCACTCTGCAAACGCCACAACCTCCACAAACACACCGGGCGATTCACCGCACACCGCAACACAACAGGCGACTGGACCATCCACCACCCCGACGGAACACCCGTCGACTGAACCGCCTCGGTCGGCGGAGCTGACCCTCCGCGCCCCACCGCACCGGCTTCGGTACGGTGATCGCGGTGACGGCTCGGCTGGTCGTGTTGGTGTCGGGATCCGGCTCCAACCTGCAGGCCATCATCGATGGGTGCGCCAGCGGTGAACTCGACGCCGAGGTCGTCGGGGTGGTCTCCAATCGGCTCGACGCCTACGGACTCGTGCGCGCCGACGGAGCGGGCATCCCGATCGAGCCGATCACGCCGTTGGGTGGCGAAGAGCGACAGACCTACGACACCCGGCTCGCCACGGTCGTCGAACGATTCGCACCCGACTGGATCGTGCTCGCCGGTTGGATGCGTCTGCTGTCGATGGCCTTCCTCGAACGCTTTCCCGAGCGGGTCGTGAACCTCCATCCGGCGCTCCCCGGCGAGCTGCCCGGCACCCGTGCCATCGAACGCGCGTGGGCCGAGGCCGAGGCCGGTGAGCGCACCGAGTCGGGGGTGATGGTCCACCTCGTCCCCGATGAAGGTGTCGACGACGGGCCGGTCCTCGGCGTCGCCACCGTGCCCATCGACCCGCATGGCACACTGGACGAATTCGCCGCAGCCGTTCATCGAGCTGAGCACCAACTGCTCGTCGAGACCCTCGCCGAGCTCTGTTCCGAACCGCGACCCGAGTCGCGATCCCGACCCTGACCCCCGACACTCAGGAGCCTCCCATGACCCACGTGAACGACGATCTGTTCGACCGATTCGAGGCGCTCACGTTCGACGACGTGGTCGTTGTCCCCGGCTACTCCGAGACGCTTCCCGACTCGGTCGACACGTCGGCGACCTTCGCCGCCGACATCGAACTCGCCGTCCCGCTGGTGTCGGCTGCGATGGACAAGGTCACCGAGGCCCGAATGGCCATCGCCATGGCCCGCCATGGCGGCATCGGCGTGATCCACCGCAACATGTCCGCCGAGGAGCAGGCCGCCGAGGTCCAGAAGGTCAAGCGCTCGCAGTCGGGCATGATCACCGACCCGGTCACGCTCCCCCGCACGGCGCTCCTCCACGACGCCGAGGAGCTGATGCACCGGTTCAAGTTCTCCGGCGTGCCCATCACCGATCCCGACGGTCGGCTGATCGGCATCCTCACCAACCGCGACATCCGCTTCTGCGTGGGGGCCGACTTCGAACGACCCGTCCACGAGTTCATGACCTCGGCCGACAGCCCCCGCGGTCTCGTCACGGCACCCGTCGGCACGTCGCTCGACGAGGCCAAGAAGATCATCCAGGCCCACCGCATCGAGAAGCTGCCCCTCGTCGACGAGAACGGCCACCTCGCCGGTCTCATCACCGTCAAGGACATCCAGAAACGACTCGACTACCCCAGCGCGTCGCGCGACTCGAAGGGTCGTCTGCGCTGCGCCGCAGCGGTGGGCGTGGGGGCCGACCTCGAGGAGCGCGTCGAGCTGCTGTACGACCGGGGCGCCGATGCGGTGTCGATCGACACGGCGCACGGGCACTCACTCAACGTCGTCAAGGCGATCGAACGGATCAAGGGGTCGTGGCCCGATCTGCCGGTCACCGCAGGGAACGTCGTCACCGAAGAGGGCGTGGAGGCACTCGCGGGTGCGGGCGCCGATGCCGTCAAGGTCGGGGTCGGCGCCGGCTCGATCTGCACCACGCGCGTCGTCTCGGGAGCCGGCATGCCGCAGCTGTCCGCGATCTGGTTCGCCTCTCGTCGAGCACACCAACTCGGGGTCCCCATCGTCGCCGACGGCGGCGTCACGTTCTCCGGCGACGTCGTCAAGGCCATCGCGGCGGGCGGAAGCACGGTGATGCTCGGCTCACTGCTGGCCGGGACCGAGGAGTCGCCCGGTGAGATGGAGCTCTTCGAAGGACGCCGCTACAAGAGCTACCGCGGCATGGGGTCACTCGGTGCGATGACCGGCGATTCGGCCGATCGGTACGCGACCTCGCAGTCCGACTCCGGCCGCACCGACGTCGGTGCGGCATCGAAGAAGCTCGTTCCCGAGGGCATCGAGGGCCGGGTTCCTTACGCCGGTCCCCTCGGCGACGTCGTGTACCAGCTCGTCGGCGGTCTGCGCTCGGGCATGGGGTACGCCGGAGCCGGCAATCTCGACGCACTCCGTACCGCACGGATGATGCGGATCACGTCGGCCGGCGGTGCCGAGTCGCATCCGCACGACGTCACGATCACCAAGGAAGCGCCCAACTACCAGCGGGGCTGATCGCTTCCGGTCGGCGACGGCTCAGAGCCGGCCGCGTGCCACGTCGACGTGCATCCGCTGGAGGATCGCCGTGACGGCGCCGAGCGACCGATTGAGCTCGGACGGATGCTTCTCGTCGGCCCACACGGCGTCCGCGTCGGCGATCAGCAGCTCGCCGTGGACGTCGAGGTCGACGTGGCCCGAGAGTCGCGCGACCTCCCGACACGAGCGTCCGAGCGCCTCGGCCGTGTTCGAGATTCGGCGAACCAGCTCGGCCGAGGGACGATTCGAGCTGTTCTCCCATCGGCGGACCCACTCGCGTGGACCGAACCGGCGCGAACCGTCACGCGTCTCGGGTGGGGTGGTCACCGCCAGGAGACCGCGCAGATCGTGGGCCAGATCGGATGCGTCGATGATCACACCCCGGAGTTCGGCGCTGCGCAGGGTCGGGTCCTCGGCCACCGGGCATCATCCTGCCATGACCGCAGTTCAGCGAGTCGACCGTCCCCTGCCTCCCGGCGTCGTCGATCACCCCGTCGCCGGACACCACGTGCCGGACGGATCGACGTTCGGCACGGTGGTCGATCGAGACGACCCCGTCTTGGTCGTGTTCCTCCGACACTACGGTTGACTCTTCTACCGTGAGCTCGTCGGCGAGTTCGCCGACGCCCGACGCCGGGACCCCGAGTTCCCGACCACCGTGTTCGTCTACCAGGGACGTCCCGACCAGTCCCCGATGTTCTTCGACCGACTCGACCCCGATGCCGTCGCACTCGCCGACCCCGACCGGTCGCTCTTCGACGCATTCGAGATCCGTCGAGGCGGCTGGCGTGAGATGTTCGGACTCCGCGCCTGGGCGGCCGGGATCCGGGCGACACTGAAGGGCAATCTGATCAACCGCAAGATCGGCGATCCGTGGACGCTGCCGACGGTCCTGGTCGTGGCGGGCGGTCGCATCGTGGCGGAGTTCATCGGCGAACACGCTGGCGACCATCCCGACGTCGCGACGTTGGCCGAACAGCTCGACGAACTCGGGATCGGAGTCGGATCGTGACCGAGCCCGTCACCCGCGTGGTCGCCGTGCACGGCAACGGCGGAGGGTCGACTCGTTTCGACTCGATGATGCCCCACGTCCCCGACGGCGTGAGCGTCGAGGCGATCGACCTCCCCGGCTTCAACGGGGTGCCTCTCGATCCGGCGCTCGACTCGGTCGCTGCGTACGCCGACCGTCTCGGCGACATGCTCACCGACCGGCCCGTCGTGCTCGGTCACGGCATCGGCGGCTCCATTGCGCTGGATCTCGCCAGCCGACGCGCCGACACACTGAGCGGACTGATCCTCCATGCACCCGTCGGGGCGGACCTCGATACCCGCCTGTTCCCCAAACTGATGTCGCCGACGCCGGTGCGTTCGTTGATCAAGCGGGCGATCGCGGCACGTCCGCTCCGGCCGCTCTGGAAGCGAGCGTTCTTCCCGAACGGAGCTCCCGACCCGGTCCTCGACACCTTCTTCGAGGGGTATCGAACGTGCGACGCCTTCTCGCTGATGTTCGACATCATCGACGTCGACTGGTTCACGGCACTGCCACCCGTCACCGAGGTGCCCACCGTGCTGCTGTGGGGGGAACACGATCGAGTTCTGAAGCAGGGCCAGTCCGACGCCATCCGAGCCAAAGCACCCGACGCCGAGATCGTCATCCAGCCGGGATGGGACCACTTCCCGATGATCGAACAGCCCGAGGAGTACGCGGGTGTCGTGGCCGACCTGGCGCGATCGCTGGCATCGGATCGCTGACCGCTTGCCGGTCGCCCGCCGGCGATCGGACCTGATCTCGGCGGGGCCCGACGGGTCCGTGGCGCTCGGATCGGGCCGGAGCGCGGACGTCGGGATCGCCGAGAAGGCGGCGTCACTCGACCGGTTGGCCGCATCCGGGTTCGGCGTTCCGGCCGGCTTCGTGGTGCCGGACGGGGTCGAGGTGTCCGCAGAGTCGGTCGACGCCTGGTGCGCGTCGCGAGATGTCAGGTCCCTCGCCGTCCGGTCGGCGTTCAGCGCCGAGGATGGGACCGCCGAGAGTCGGGCCGGTTGGTTCCTGACGCGACTCGACGTGGCTCCGGGCGACGTGACTGCCGCGATCGACGAGGTCCGTTCGTCCGTCGCCACCCGTGGCCTCGAGGCCGACTCCGTCCGTCTCGACGTGCTGGTGATGGAGATGGTCCCGGCCACTCGCGCCGGCGTGGCGTTCTCCGAACCCGGCACGTACGACGACGTGGTCAACTCGACGGGCGGACTGGCGGATCGACTGGTGTCCGGCGAAGAGGAAGGCGAGCGCCTGCTGCTCCCCCGGCTCGAGTCCGTCGATGCCGGATGGACGCGGCGGCTGCACTCGCTCCTCGCCGACCTCCGCCGGATGCTCGGCGACGAGCCGTGGGACGTCGAGTGGGCCGATGACGGGTCGGCGTGTTGGTTGGTCCAGGTCCGCCCGATCACCGCCCCGACCGTGCGCGACGAGGTGTTGACCCTCGCCAATCACGCCGAGATCCTGCCCGAGTTGCCGTCGACGCTGATGACCAGTGTCATCGAGCGCGCCGGCCCCGACCTGTTCGCCTGGTATCGCCGCCGCGTTCCGGGGCTGCCCTCCGGCCGGGACTTCCTGCACGTCGTCGCGGGCAGACCGATGATCAACCTGTCTCTGCTCGAGGACATGATGCGGCACCTGGGCCTGCCGACCGCCCTCGTGGCGGAGTCGATCGGCGGCGACGTCGGGGGCGCGAGCCATCCGGTCGCCCCCGCTCGGCTGGTCCGGCGGTCGCCGTCGCTCCTGCGTCTCGGCCTCGCTCAGGTCACGGCGGTCGCCTTCGCGTCGCGCAACGAACGTCGGATCGCGGCCATCGGGGTCGACGGCGCCTCCTCGTTCTCGGAGGCGCTCGATCAGCTCCACGACGCCTATGTCGCGCTGGTGACCGGGATGTTCCCGCTGTCGTCGGCGATCGGTCCCCCGCTGTCGGCGCTCCGTCGTTTCGGAGTCCTCCACCAGCACGCCGGTTCCCACCGCACCATCACGACCGAGCTGTCCGACCGACTCGCCGAGGTCCGGATCGCGCCGCCCGATCGACGAGCCGCCGAGCTCGACCGATTCCTCGCCGACTTCGGACACCGTGGCGTCTACGAGAGCGACATCGCCCGGCCCCGATTCTCCGATGAGCCGGGCCGGTTCGTCGTGGAGCCGTCGACGTCCACTCCGGTGGACAGCCCGGTGCTCCCCGAGTCGTCTCCGGGACGGCGGTCCCTGCGCTGGTACCCGACGCGACCGATCTGGTGGCTCGCCGCTCGCCCGCTCGCCGCTCGGGAGCGTTATCGACACGAGGCGATGCGCAGCTTCTCATCGATCCGTCGGTCGCTCGTTCGTCTGGCCGATGAC
>JBCCTP010000275.1:0-6472 GCA_039198505.1 Actinomycetota bacterium
CTGCGATCGTCGTGTCGGCGTACCTGCTCTGGTACCACTACTCGCCGGCGACCGTCACTCGCGCCTACTTCGGAACGGACTCACGCGTCTTTCAACCGCTCATGGGCAGCGCGTTGGCGATCGCACTGGCGCTGCACCCGACCTCGACGTGGGGCCGGTGGAGTCGTCGAACGGCATGGGCCGCTGCAGGAACGGTGGCGCTCACCGGGCTCGTCGTCCTCACGTGGATGCTCGACGGGAACGAGTCCGCGTACTTCCGATGGGGCGCCATCGCGGTCGGCGTGCTCAGCCTGGTCGTGATCATCGACGGCGAGGTCCACCCTCGGTCTCCTGTCAGTCGATTCCTGGCCCTCAAGCCGCTGGTGCTCCTCGGCACGATCTCGTATGGCTTCTATCTGTGGCACTGGCCGGTGATTCAGTGGATCAGACCGCCCGACGGCGCCGACTTCGTCGATCGCCGACTCGTCAACCTCGCCCAGTTCGCGGTGTCGCTGGCTGCAGCGGTTGCGAGCTACATCCTCGTCGAACGTCCGGTTCGCCTCGGCCGCAGCACGGCCCGGGTCACGCTGCCTGCGGCACTCGTCGGGATGCTGGTCGTCGCCGGCGCGGCCGGAGTGGTCCTCCGGACCGAGTCGACATCGATCACCATCACGACGTCGGGGAGCCGGAGCGTCGAGCCGAGTCCCGACGACGGCATCGGTGCCTCAGACGGCGTCGAGACCTCGGACGACGGAACGATCGCGCCCGACGAACAACTCGGTGAACCGACAGAATCCACCACGACCCCGGCTGACACCACCGACGACGTCGTGATCGAGATCGTCGATCCGGCCAGCGATCGCAGCTTCGAACCGTGCCCGGATGACCCACAACCCTGCGTCAAGGTCGACGGCGTCACCGAGGAGGCACCGACCGTCGTTCTCGTCGGGGACTCCACCGCGCAGGCGTACGACCCCGCGCTGCAGGTGCTCGCGGAACAGCACGGATTCCGATACGTCCAGGCAGCGGTGGGCGGCTGCCCGATCGGCCGTCGACTCCTCGCCACCGGAGCAGACGGCGAGCTGCACAAACCCAGCAACTTCATGTGCTTCGAGGAGACCCCCGGGATCTACGACCGCGTCGTGCAGGAGTTCGAAGCCGACCTGATCCTCGCGACGTCCTGGAACGAGACGAATCAGCACGTGACCGAGGACGGTGACCTCATCGAGCGCGGCACCGAGCAACACATCGAACAGACCCGAGCCGAGTTGGAGAACTCACTCGATGCTCTGACGAACGACGGCGCGGAGCTCGTGTTCATCGAGGTCCTTCCTCGGGGCCCATCACTCGACTGCCTCGAGACCAGCCCTGCCGATGCCGGGAACTGCGTACGAGTCGTCGACGACTCAGGTCCGGAAGTACCGATCAACGAGCTGTTCGGCGAGTTCACCCGAGGTCGAACAGACGTCCTCGGAACCGTGTCCTTCCTCGACCGACTCTGCCCTGACAGCGCATGTCCCCTCGTTCTCGACGGCATGGTCGTGAGGTACGACGGCACTCACTTCACCGGGACACAGAGTCGAGCGTTGGCCCCGGAACTCGACGCCGCGCTCCTCGAACTCGGCGTCGAACTCGCCGATCTCGAGGATCGGGGACCCTGAGATCTCAGCGTCGAGCGATCACGGCGCCTCGGCCTCCGTCGCGGAACACCGGCTCGACCGACGCAAAGCCCTGCTCGCGGAACAAGGACGCCATCGCCGCCATGTTCGGGTGCCAGTTCCCCGGGAGGCGAGCCGCGCCTGCAGCGTGAGGACCTTCATACTGCGTCCGGTCGATGTGTCGCACGAGCGGGATCTCGCTGTCATCGGGATGAATCGCCGACTCGCAGAGAACGGTGTCGGCCGCCACGGCGGCGACGGCCTCGACGGCACGTTCGATGTAGCGGCAGTGGTACAGCAAGCCCACGAAGAACACGAAATCGAACGTCCGATCGAGTTGCGCGACGTCGTAGACCGACATCTCGCGGAAGTCCACCGGTTGGTCCCGCACCTCCGCGCAGAATCTCGCTTGCTCGACGTATCCCGATTTCAGCTCGACGCCGACGACGTCGGTGGCGCCTCGATCAGCTGCTTCGAAGGAGATGAACCCGGCGTTGCAACCGACGTCGAGGACCGACATGCCGGAGAAGTCCGTCGGGACCGCGTGCTCGATGTAGCCCCATCGTCGGCGGGGATGATCGAGATCCTCGCCCCAGACCTGACGGCTCTTGGTAGAGATGCCGCGCCCGAGATCGATGTTCTGGTACCAGCCCAGATCCCGATCCAGCTCGTCGATTCGCGCTCGGATCTGGTCGTCGGTGAGCGAGGTCGCCATGAGGTCGGACTGTAGGCGACGACGGATCTCCCGGCAGTCAGCCACGTGATGCGGAGGTGATGCCGAGATAGTGAGACTCGGCCTCGGTGATGACGTCGGCGACGCCCTCCCACGCACCGCTCGGACCGTTTCGGACCCTCTCCTCGGACGGCGACCCGAGGAAGCCGCTGTCCGGCGCCTGTCGCCGAGTCTCCGGGGCCGTCCATCCTGCGGCCGCACTCAGCCACGAGGTGACATCGTCGGACGACATCCCCGGATCGACGATGCTGGCGATCGAGCGGAGCGACGCTCCGTCCGGCAGGTCGGCGTGATCGACCACCAACCCTCCCAGTTCGGTCTGGACGTCTCGGATCACGCGCAGCGAACGCTCGATCCAGGACGGAATCGCCGCCGTCTCGAGCCGTGCGTACCACGACGGCTGGCGCGTCTTGAACTCGTGCATCGACCACATCGCATCGAGCGGCCGACGCACACCGAAGACCACATCGACACCGACTCCGTCGCCCTCGAGCCGGCGAATCCCGTCCACCATCGCGTCCGCGTCGAAGTCGGCGAACTGCGGGTGCGTCTTCTCGACTCCCCACCGGATCGAGGACCTCCCCGCGTAGTCGAAGGTCGGCAAGCGGGGCACCGCTGCGACCTGATCGCGGTCGACCTCGACGAGATCCGCCGGGCCCGGCAGATCGCTGAATGCCACGGGGTACCGCCGGCCCTCGAAGCCGAGCCGATCCCACAGTTCGGCCGTCGGGTGGAGTCGAACGCTCGGATGGGTGCGGATCACGTCGATGAGTCGAGTGCTGCCCGAGCGATGGATCGTGACGAGGAGGAGCAACCGGTCGGGGACCGTGCCGTCGTCGAGTTGGCCGATGACCATGCGCAGCGAGCGACTCATCTGCCGATCGATCTCACTGCGGAGTGTCGCCGACCGTCGCTCGACGAGCGCTTCGTGAGCTCGGAAGTCGTCACGGGTCGATTGCCGATCCTCACGTCGGGCCTCGGCGAGTCGGTCGAGTCGTGAGGACACCGCACCGAACTCGCCCTTCGTGGCGTTCGACTGCGTCTGCATCGACGTTCGGACGCTCGACAGCTCCCGCTCGAGACGAGCCGAGTCCGCCTCGGCCTGCTCGAGCCGACGAACGGCGGACGGCCTGCCCGGGAGATCGGGCGAGGGGGTCCCGACCGCGTCTCGCAAGCGCTGCGCATCGCCCTTCAACCGAGTGAGCTGTTGGCGCGTACGCCGAAGCTCGACCTCGACCGCCTGACGGGATCGAGCCGCGGACGCGAAGAGTGCGGCCACGAGGCTGGCCGACGTGAGGACGGCCGCCACGCCCAATGCCGTCCCGCCGAAGACGACCGCCGCGACGGCAACCACGACCGCGACCAGGAAGAGCGCGCCCGCCGGCGTGGGCAACCACCGCCGAATCGAGACGAGGAGCCGCTTGAAGGAGCCCCGCGACATCGGCGGGATGTTAGCGACACCCCGCACCTCGGCGGCGGCTGCGCAGTATCGTGCGCGTCCAGGTGGAGCGCTGCCGCCCACGACCACCGACGAGGAGCACACGAGCGTGAACCGCACATCGATCCAACGCGTCGTGCGACAGCTACAGACGAACGGTCCCGGCGAGGCGTGGAGAACGATCGTCCACGGGTTCACGTGGCGGAAGAATCGACTGCTGGCTCGCCGAGAGACGGCGAAAGCAGTCAGCCCGACGCCTCGAGCACCTCGTCCCACCCCATCGGACACGGCCGGTGACCGCGGCATCCCGAACGCGAACGCCCGAGTCCGTGCTCTCGCCACGGCGCCTTCGGCGTCGGGGATGCCTCCCGTCCTCGGCCCGCCGCTCGACGTCGCGGTCCTGGTACCGGTCTTTCGCGACACGGCGCTCCTGAACGAGGCGCTCCAGAGCATCGTTGACCAGACGTATTCGAGGTGGCACTGCTACGTCATCGACGACGCCTCGCCCGAGGATGTCGATGCGGCCTTCGCTCCGTTCGCGGCCGATGGGCGTTTCACGCTGCTTCGCCACGGCAAGAACGCTGGCCTCAGCGCGGCGCGCAATACGGGACTCCGTTCGATGGGCGAGGCCGACGCGGTCCAGTTCCTCGATGCCGACGACATGCTCACACCGTGGGCGCTGGAGCGACGCGTCGCCGAGCTCCGTCGCCATTGGTTCGACCCACTCGTCGCCGGAACGTACGGGGTGGTCAAGCAGTGCGCGGAAGACACACGGCTCGCCGACCTGGAGAGCTGGGACACGTCGCCCCGACTCCCGGTCGTCGACTGGCTCGAGAGCGACGGTGAGAGCCCGTTCACCGTTCACGCTCCGCTCGTCCGCGCGGACGTCGCTCGAGGAATCGGAGGTTTCAACGAGGCTCACGTGAACGGTGCGGAGGACTGGGACTATTGGCACCGGATCCTCCGCCACGGCTTCATGTTCCGACCGACCACGAGCGTCGTCGGCGCGTACCGCCAGAGGTCGCGCAGCATGATCCGAGACCACAGCTCAGTGCACCTCGGCCGCGCGGATGCCCTGCTCGATGCGTCACGCCGTTGGGTGAGCGTCGACCGTTCGCTCGCCGCATCGAACGGTGCCATGCCGCTGGCGGACGCCAAGGTGGGGCACCATCGAATGCGGCGGGCGTGCCAATGGGCCGGGATGGTCGCGGCCAACCTGAATGACCTCGACGGAGTCGACTATGACGGTCTCCGCAGCTTCCTCGAGCCCGCGAACACGCCGTCGACCCGCCGTGACGAGTGGGTGAACGCCGCCCACCGTGGAATGGTCCGCGGACTCGGTATCGCGCCGGCCGACGTCTCGGATCTCGAACCCGATGTGCGGAACGTGCTCCAGCACAGCGCTTCCGAGATCGTGGATCGGCTCTCGGCTGGCCTCCCGACGGGGCCACCTGATCCCCCTGCGGAGGCACAGAGCTTGAGCGCCAGCGTCGATGCCGACGTCGCGCTCATCGCCGAATCGGTCGCTGACGTGCCCGTCTTGCTGGAGTTGGCGTCGGATCTTCGAGCATCCGGCCTCGACGTGGTCGCCATCGACATCGACTACATCAAGGGATCAGAGGGGGCCGCGCCGGCGCTTTGCGCAGGTGGCATCGATGTCATCCCATACAACCGACTGGTGCTGTCGACCTCGCGGGTCTCGGCCTTCGTCGGCCGTGCGCCGACCAGCGTTGTGACGAACGACATCTTCGAGTCGGCGAGTGCCGACGGTGCGATCGTGGCATGCCTCGCGGAGGCGGATCGCGAGTTGACGGTCGAGGAGACCGGCCAACCGAGAGGAGGCGTTCGGTCGATGACGTCGGCGGAGCTCATCCCCGCGCTCGCAGCTCGATCCCGACCGGCCATCTCGATCACGTCGACGTCGTTCAGCCGACTGTTGCCAGCGGAAGAGTCCGCTCAGGACGCTCTCGGCCGCGACCGACTGATGGACCTTCGCGATCGGCACCGTGGCGAGACCTGCGTGATCATCGGGAACGGCCCGTCTCTCAACGACACCGATCTCGAACTCCTCCGTGGAACGGCGACGTTCGGCGTGAACTCGATCTTCCTGGCCGACGAACGACTGGTCGAACCGCTGACGTACTACGTCGTCGAGGACACGGCCGTGTTCAAGGACAACGGAGCGCAGATCAAGGCCTACGAGGCCGGAACGAAGCTCTTCCCGACCATCTACCGTGGCCGGTTCGAGCACTCCGAGATCACGGAGAACACCGTGTTCTTCCGAATGAACCAGGGCTTCTACGGCCAGAAGCACGCCGACGGAACGCCGACGCGCACACTTGCGCATCCGCGATTCTCCGTCGACGCTGCCGATCGAGTGTTCTGCGGTCAGAGCGTCACGATGCTCAACCTCCAATTCGCCCACTGGATGGGGTTCCAGCGAGTCGTGCTCATCGGGATGGACTTCAGCTACGTCATCCCGAGCGACGCCGAGATCAGCGGCAACCGGATCCTGTCGAAGAGCGACGATCCCAACCACTTCCACCCCGACTACTTCGGCGCCGGCAAGACGTGGAAGGACCCCAAACTCGATCGTGTCCTGATCAGCTACCGACTGATCGACGACGTGTATCGGGCGACCGGCCGCGAGATCATCAACTCGAC
>JBCCTP010000276.1:0-6450 GCA_039198505.1 Actinomycetota bacterium
AGGCGGCCGGTCAGGCCGAGCGGGGACTGACCACGCCGGCGTCGAAGGCGTAGACGATCGCCGCTGCCCGGTCGCGGACGCCGAGCTTCGTGAAGATGGCGCCCACGTGGGTCTTCACGGTCGTCTCGGCGAGGAACAGCTCGGTGGCGATCTCGCCGTTGGTGGCACCGCGGGCCATCAGGCGGAGGACGTCGAGCTCGCGCGACGTGAGTTGGTCGATCTGCACCGACTCGCGCTGGGCGGGGAGGACGACCTGGCGGAACGACTCGAGCACGTCGCCCAGCAACGCTCCGTCGACCCACGATCCGCCGCGGGCCACGGTGCGGATCGCCTCGACGAGGTTCTCGGGTGTCGACGACTTGAGTTCGAACCCGGCGGCCCCGGCCTCGACGGCCGCCCAGAGGACGTCGTGCTCGCCGAAGGTGGTGAGGATGAGGACGGGAGGCCCGTCCGCGTCGCGGATTCGTCGAGTCGCCTCGATGCCGTCGAGGCGAGCCATGCGGACGTCCATGCACACGAGATCGGGGGAGTGGTCGGCGACGGCCTCGAGGACTTCGTCGCCGTCGTCGCACTCACCGGCGACCTCGATGTCGTCGTGCACGCTGAGGACCAGCTTGAGGCCCTCGCGGATCATCGACTGGTCGTCGACCAGCAGGACCCGTGTCACGTGGCCGCTGCGGTGTCGGCGTCGGGCGCATCGAGGTCGACGGCGTCGAGCGCCCGCGGGATCCTCGCTCGCACGATCCACGCATCGGTGCGACCGTCGCGTGGGCCCGCGAGGAGGTCGCCGTTGAGCGCCTCGACCCGCTGACGGAGACCTGTGAGACCTGCGCCGTCGATGGTGGGGGACGTCGACGTCCGACCGTTCTCGACGGACACCGTGACCGTCGCGGACGACACGTCGACCGTGACGTGGACGGGCGCCGACGGCTCGTGCTTGGCACAGTTGGTGAGCGATTCGCGGACGACGTCGTGGGTGACCATCCGGGCCGCGCCGGCGACCTGGTCGACCGATGCGTCGAGACTGGCCGACACCTCGAGCCCGGCCTGGCGGTAGTCGTCGACGAGCGCGGCGAGGTCGGCGGCGTCAGGGACCGGCTGGAGCGACTCGCTTCCCGACCGCAGCAGACCGATCGTCTCGCGGAGGTCCTCCATGCCTCGACGCCCGACCTCCTCGGCCCGACGAAGCGCATCGGCGGCGCGATCAGGATCGGAGCCGAGGACCGATCGCGCTCCCGACAGGTGCAGCAGCACGACGCTGAAGTTGTGGCCCACGACGTCGTGCATCTCGCGGGCGATCCGCTGGCGCTCGGCGTCTGCGGCGGTCTCGGCCAGCTGATGGCGAGTCTCGGTCAGCTCGTCGATCAGATCCCACTGACGCGAGATGACGGCGCCGAACAGGAGCCCGATCCCCATTCCCGCCATCCAGGTCCACGGGCCGAAGTCCTTGTAGTCGGGGACGCCGCCCAGCCACAGCGCCAGCGGCGACACGGTCAAGCCGATCGCAAGGGCCGCCTCGAGCCGATTGACGCCGCTCGAGAGCGCCAGGACGATGGCGACCACGGCCACGAGGTAGCCGTTGGTGCACACGTTGGCCGCTTCCGCGGGGATCACGGCGGCGGCCGTCCAGCCGAGGAGGAGCCAGTTCGGCATGGTGCGCCACCGGGAACGGACGGCCATGAGCACGATGAGGCTGCCGATCACCGGGATCCCCCAGCCGGTGGCGGTCGCCGTGGCGAGAACGGCCAGGGCGACGCCGATGAACGCGGCGCCGATGGCGAACTCCTCGCGGTCGTTGAGCGGCGACAGCACGTCGTGATCGTACGCGGAGCGCCGCGCCGAGACGTCCGACCAGGGTGCCGACACCGTCTCCTCCCACGGGAGGAGAGGCCCGCAGAACCCGTCCCGCAGCACCGGTCGAGGTCGGCACCGTGCTCCGACGACAGCGGAACGAGCGATCCGTACGTTCGACGTCGTCGCTGCAACCGCCGTGGCACGAGATCCCACCCAGGAAGGGACCCCCCATGTTCACCTCACTCGCCCACCTCATCGTCCGGCGGAGGCGACCGATCCTCATCGGATCGGTCGCCCTGTTCCTCGTGGCCGTCGTTCTCGGCGTCGGTGTGTTCTCCCGCCTCGACGGCGGCGGTTTCGACGACCCGAACTCCGAGTCGACCCGGGCTGCCGCCGTCCTGGAGGAGGCCGGCGTCGGGGGTCCCAACATCGTCGTCGTGGTGACCGCCACCGGCGGTGACGTCGATCTCCCGGCCGTCGCTGACGACGGCCAGCTCGTCACCGACATCGTGTCGGAGGTGGACGGCGCGACCGACGTGGCCTCCTACTGGTCGCTGGGCAACTCACCGCCACTCCGATCGATCGAGGGTGACAGCGCCCTCGTCGTCGCCAGGATCGTCGGCGACGAGACCCAGCAGGAGGAACGCACCGCCGAGCTGATCGCAGCGCTCGACGAGGCCGACTTCGCCGCCTCGACCGTCGGGGTCGGTGGCGAGCTCGCTCTCTTCGAGTCGATCGGGGTCAACCTCGAGAACGACCTGCGCCTCGCCGAGATGATCGCCATTCCGATCACGCTCCTGCTGCTGATCGTCATCTTCCGCGGCATCGTCGCAGCACTGCTACCGCTGACGATCGGCATCACCGCCATCTTCGGGGCGTTCTTCGTCCTCTGGGCCATCGCCGGAGTCACCGACGTCTCGATCTTCTCGATCAACCTCGTCACCGCACTCGGCCTCGGCCTGGCGATCGACTACAGCCTCTTCATCGTCTCCCGCTTCCGCGAGGAACTCGGGCCCGATCGTGACCAGACGCGCGAGGCCATCGACCGAGCGACGATCCGCACCATCGAGACCGCAGGCCGCACGGTCGCCTTCTCGGCGATGACGGTCGCCGTCTCGCTCGCAGCCCTGCTCGTGTTCCCGCTCTACTTCCTCCGCTCGTTCGCCTACGCCGGCGTCGGAGTCATCGCCGTTGCCATGGCGGCCTCGGTCATCACGCTGCCGGCGCTGCTCGCAGTGCTCGGTCCCCGTGTGAACACGTGGTCGTTCGGCCGTCCCGGCGCAACCCGTCAGCGCGAGAACGTCTGGGGTCGCCTCGGCGCCCGGGTGATCCGCCGGCCCGGCATCGTCGCCGTGGCCACCGTCGCGCTGCTGCTCTTCGTCGGTCTGCCGTTCCTGAACGTCGAGTTCGGCAACGCCGACGCCCGGACGCTGCCCGAGGGCGATCCCGCCCGAGTCGCCATCGAGACCCTGGAGAACGACTTCGCCTCGAACGAGTCGGCCAACTTCCCGATCGTCGCCGAACACACCGACGGGTCCGTCCCGTCCGACGCCGACATCGAGGCGTACGCGATCGAGGTGTCGCTCGTCGACGAGATCGCACGCGTCGACACCGTGACGGGCAGCTACGCCGACGGCCAGCTGATCGTGCCGGCAGACGCCGCCTCCGCACGATTCCAGCCGAACGCCGACCTCACGTGGTTCGAGGTCGTGCCGACGTTCGCCGAGATGTCGGTCGAGGGGCAGGACATCGTCACCGAGATCCGCGACATCGATCCCGGATTCGAGACCGGAGTCGCCGGACGTACCGCGCAGCTCATCGACACGAAGTCGGCGATCTTCTCCCAGGCGCCGATCGCCGGTGGTTGGATCGCTCTCGCCACGTTCGTGTTGCTGTTCCTCATGTTCGGGAGCTTCCTCGTGCCGCTCAAGGCGATCGTGCTCAACTCGCTGAGCCTCACCGCCACGTTCGGCGCCATGGTCTGGATCTTCCAGGAGGGCAACCTCGCCGGACTGCTCGACTTCACGCCGACCGGTCTCACCGACGTGTCGATGCCGATCCTCATGTTCGCCGTCGCCTTCGGCCTGTCGATGGACTACGAGGTCTTCCTGCTCTCCCGGATCAAGGAGGAGTACGACCGCACCGGCGACAACGACCAGGCGATCGTGGCCGGCCTCGCGAAGACGGGAAGCATCGTGACCGCCGCGGCGCTGGTGCTGTCGGTGACCTTCTTCGCCTTCGCCACGAGCGGCATCACCTTCATGAAGCTCTTCGGCTTCGGTCTCGGCGTCGCCGTGCTGGCCGATGCGTTCATCGTGCGAGCGACGCTGGTGCCGGCGTTGATGAAACTCGCCGGTGATGCGAACTGGTGGGCACCCGCCTGGGCGCGGTCCATCCATGATCGGTTCGGGATCAGCGAGTCGGCTCCGGAGCCGGCCGGGCTGAGAGCTGAGTCGACCGTCGATGTGGCGTCCGATGAGTTGACCACCGGTCACGCGTCGGACCTCGCCGACGACGGCGAGGGCGCCGACGTCGGGCGGGACTCGGAGGACCGCATGCCGGTCTGACGGTCGCCCCACGACCCCCTGCGTTCACGGCGGGCCTCGACTCCGGTCGGGGTCCGCCGTGGCGCGTCAGCGATACATCACGTCGAGTTCGAGGTGTTCGAGCCCCCGCAGGATGAAGCTGTTGCCGTAGCGGAGCGCGTCTCGGTCGACGACCGAGAGCGAGTCGAGGTGCGTGGCCAGCGCCTGCAGCGCGACGACGGCTTCGAGTCGGGCGAGCGCGGCGCCGAGGCAGAAGTGGATGCCGTGACCGAACGCGAGGTGACCGCGGACTCCTTCTCGATCCGGGTCGAACGACTCGGGATCGGCGAACATCCGGTCGTCGTGGTCGGCGGATCCGTACATCACCCAGACCGTCGAGCCCTGCGGGATCGGCGTGCCGGCCACCTCGGTGTCGGCGGTGACGATCCGGTAGAGGCCCTGGTTCGGGCTCGCCCAGCGCAGTCCCTCCTCGACGACGAGCGTGGCCCGCTCGGGGTCGTCCTGCAGTCGGGCCCACTGGTCGGGGTGCTCGGCGAGGAGCACCATCACGTCGGCGAGGAGGCTCGTGGTGGTCTCGCTCCCCGCCACCTGGATCTGGCGGATGATCGAGAGCATCTCGGCCATCGTGAGGGGACCGCCCTCGACGTCGTCGTCGGCCGGCAGCTCGGCGTTGACGAGATCGGTGAGGAAGTCGTCGCGGGGATCCGATCGTCGCGCCTCGATCTCACCGGCGAAGTACCGCTGTTGCTCGACGATGTCCCGCTCGGCCGCGACCCGCTCGTCGTCGCTGATCGGTTTCCCGATCGCGGCCACCGACGAGTCGGCCCACTTCTTGAACTCGTCGCGGTGCGTGTCGGGGATCTCGAGGATCGCGGCGACCGCTGCCACGGGAAGCGGTACCGCGAAGGTCGAGAGGAAGTCGATCCGTGTCGCCCGGTCGAACCCGGCGACGAGCTCGTCGCAGATGCGGCGGATGGTCGGTTCGAGCAGCGCGACGCGGCGCGGGGTGAACGCCATCGACACGAGCCGCCGGTACCGGGTGTGGCTCGGCGGGTCCTCGGTGAGCATCGTCGACACGTTCGGCCACCCGTCCTTGCCCGCCTCCCTCAGGCGTGCGAGCAGCTCGGCCGAGGGTTTGAACGCCGGAGTGCCGAACCGCGACGAAAAGGTGGTCGGATCGTGCAGGATCCGCTTCACGTCGTCGTACCGCGAGACCGCGAAGATCCGTTCGTCGGGTCGTCCGAACATCGCTCCGTCGAGTTCGAGGACCGGCGCCTCGTCGCGCATCTCGCGATAGTGCGGGTACGGGCACTGCACCACGCCGTCGTCGGTCGCGTCGAACGTGACCGTGCCGCTCCCTGCGTTCACCGTGCTGCTCCCGCGTTCACCGTGCGATCCACTCGTCGAGCAACGCGTGCATGTGGCGCGGCTTGGTCTCCTGGTAGTCAGCGAACATCACGCCCGGTCGGGTCATCGCCTCGAGACCGAGCTGCACCTGCGGCAGGTTGTAGACGTCCTGGTTGAAGACCCGGGCGAGCATCCCGAGCTCGGGTGCCGCGGTCCAGTCCTCGTCGTCGGTCAGCCAGTGGATCGGTGCCGCCGGCGGACGCTCACCGGTGAAGGGCGACAGGAACATGCACTCCATGATCGAACGCCGGTGATCGTTGCCGTACGGACGGAACCGGTAGACGATCCGGTTGTAGGCGGCCCACGGATGGAAGTTGGGGAAGAGCGTGTAATAGATGCTCTCGGTCAACTCGCCGTCGCAGAGCTCGTCGACCCGGTCGCCGAGGGCGGGTCGCAGGCTCGATCGGGCCGCGTCGGCCGCCATGTGTCGGGCGGTCTCCTCGTCGGGCACCACCGCCCTCGGCTCCTCGTCGAGGTTGCGGTCGCTCATCGCGTCGAAGATGTCCTGCTGCGACGGCTCCCACGTCACGTGCGGGCTCGGCACCCCGTTCGGGGTGATCGCCCGTGAGAAGTTGCCGAACACGTCGTACTGGCTCATGGCGTCGCCGAGGCTGGGGAGGAGCTGAGGGTGCGTCGCGACGACGTGGAACGCCTCCATGAACGCCTCCTGGGCGACCTTCCAGTTGCAGTCCATCACCTTGGC
>JBCCTP010000277.1:0-6440 GCA_039198505.1 Actinomycetota bacterium
CGGCTCGTCGCCGGCTCGACTCGTCCGGCGGCGGGAGCGGCCGTCCCGACGTGCTCCGACCCGCGCCGTTGCGCCCCGATCCCGCGCGGCGCGAGATCGGGCCGCGTCGCCGACGTCCACGACCGGTCGACGAGCGCCGATCCGACCGCCCGTTCCGACGCCGACCGGAGCGACGGAGCTCGGGACCCGCGACACGGAGCTGCACCAGAGCCGCGGCCGACGCGAGACCCACCACGAGGAAGCCGACCCAGCCCGGCGCGCCCAGCGCGACGGCGACGAAGCCGGCGACGGCCCACGCGAACTGGAACCGTGTCTCGAACTGGGCGAAGGCACGGCCGCGGTTCGCACCCGGTGCGTCGCGTTGAACGATGCTCTCGAAGCCGAGACGTCCGAGCGCCGCGACGAAGTTGACGACCGCCGCCAGGGCCACCGCGGCGATGGTTCCCCCCAGGAGTGCGAGACCGACGCCGGCGACCGCGCTGACGACCAGCGCCGCAGACAGCATCGTCTCCTCGCGGACGCGGTCGCGTAAGCGCGGCGCGATCGCGTTGCCGGTCATCGTCGCGAGCGCCGACGCCCCCACCGCCGCGCCGAACAGCAGCGTTCCGTGGTCCTCGGTGCGCAACCAGAACGCGAGGTGGAAGAACGTGAAGCCCACGTTCGCCCGCAGCACGGTCATCACCAGCGCCGCGGTCTGCAGCGACTCCGAGCGGAGCTGATCGCTCTCGTCGGAGTCGGCCGGCTCGGCGGCGACGACCTCCTTCGGCAGACGCAGCGCTGACACGAACCCGGCAGCGAACAGCAGCGCGCCCCACGCGAGCGCTCCGACGGAACCGGCGACCTGCAACAGAAGAGCCGCCGGCAGGACGAGGCCAGCACCGACGATCCCGGCGACGAGGCCGAGCTTCGAGTTGGCCTCGACGAGCTCGCGCTCGGAGCGAACGGTGGACGGCACGAGCGCCGACTTCGAGATCGCGTAGGTCTTCTGCAGCACCAACGACAGGAACACGAGCGGGAACAGAGCCAGCCCGTCGATCGAGCGAGCCATGAGCAGGAGCAAGACGATCCGGACGAGGGCGATGATCTGGATGACGAGACGCCTCCCGCCGGGGACGCGGTCGATCATCGGCCCGATGAACGGCGCGACGAAGAGGAACGGGGCGAAGCCGATCGCGAGGAAGAGCAGTACCTGCGTGCGCGCCGAGTCGAGGCTCACCGAGAAGAAGAAGGAGTCGGCGAGCGCGACGACCATCGCGGCGTCGCCTCCCATCATCAGCGCATGGGTGATGGCGAGTCGCGTGAACTTCGACATCGGTGCCGCTGGAGCGGCATCGACGCGGGAACTCACGATCGGATCCTACGCATCGCACGACCCGGCCGGGAGTGAGTGCGCGCAGGCGTCGTTCTACAGTCGCCCGGGTGACGCTCAGCGACCGCCTCCTCATGGGTCCCGGACCCTGCAACCCCTACCCCGAAGCGGTCGAGGCGCTCGGGCGGCCGATGCTCGGACACCTCGATCCCGAGTTCATCGCGCTCCTCGACGAGACCAACGACCGGCTTCGCACCGTGTTCGCCACCGAGAACCGGTTGACCTTCCCGGTCTCGGCGACGGGATCCGCCGGAATGGAGGCGGCCATCGTCAACTTCGTCGGGCCCGGCGACACCGTCGTGGTCGGGGTGAACGGAGTGTTCGGCGGACGGATGGTCGACGTGGTCCGCCGGACCGGGGCCGAAGCGATCGCGGTCGAGCACGAGTGGGGACACCCGGTCGACGTCGGGCGCATGGTCGATGCTCACCCGGGTCCCGCGATGTACGCGATGGTGCACGCCGAGACCTCGACCGGCGTCCGCAGCGACGTCGCTGCGATGGGTGCGGCCAAGGGCGACGCGCTGCTGCTGGCCGACTGCGTCACGTCGCTCGGCGGTGAGGAGCTGAAGGTCGACGAGTGGCAGGTCGACGTCGCCTACAGCGGCACGCAGAAGTGCCTCGGCGTGGCGCCGGGCCTCGCTCCGCTCACCGTGTCGGACCGGGCGATGGGTCGCATCCGTCCCACACCGCAGTCCTGGTACCTCGACCTCAACATGATCGCCGCCTACGTGGGCGGCGACGGCGCCCGGGCGTACCACCACACCGCTCCGATCTCGATGATCATGTCGCTCCACGCCGGCCTCGGCGCCGTCATCGACGAAGGCCTCGACGAGGTCCGCGCTCGACACCTCGCTGCCGGCGACGCGGTCAAGGCCGGGATGGTCGACCTGGGCTTCGAGCTGTTCGCCGCGGAGGGCCATCGGCTCGCGCCGCTCAGCTCGATCCGGATCCCCGAGGGCCGCCTGCCCGACGGGGTCGACGAGGCCGGTGTCCGCCGCCGCTTGCTCACCGACTACGGCATCGAGATCGGCGGCGGCCTCGGACCCGTCGCCGGGAAGGTCTGGCGCATCGGCACCATGGGCCACACCGCCCGCCAGCGGAGCGTCACCACGCTGCTGGCGGCACTCGGGGAGATCCTCGGGTGACCGACGCGGACGAGTCGATCATCACGGCCGACGCCGTCAACGAGATGGTGCGGACCTCGTTTCCGGGGTCACCGAACCGGTGCACCGGGCTCGGCGACGGATGGGCGACGGCACGGAGCGATGTGCGTCCCGAGTCGATCCGACCGGGTGGCTTCATCTCCGGCCCGACCCAGTTCGGCCTCGCCGACTCGGTGCTCTGGTACCTCGTCTTCACCGCGATCGGCCGGATCGAGCCGATGGCGCTCACGTCCGAGCTGTCGATCCGCTTCCTGCGCCCGGCTCAGGGTTCGACGATCCACGCCAAGGCGGTCATCGAGTCGGTCGGCTCACGCACGATCGTCGGCTCGGTCACGGTGTGGACCGACGACGAGACCCGCCCCACCTCGGTCGCCCAAGGCAGCTACGTCCTCCCCCGCTGAACGGCCTGGGCGAAAGCGGACACTGTCCGGATCCGGCCCGGGCGAAACCGGACACTGTCCGGCACGGCGGCGAGGGAAGCGCCAGCGACGAGCCGCACGCGATCCGAGACCGAAGCGTCAGCGGAGGTCGAGGTGAGCCACCAAAGCGGCGCCACCAGCTACCGCGTGTACTTGTAGCCCAGGCCGCGGATGGTGGTGATGCGGACGGGATGCGACGGATCGTGCTCGATCTTGGCCCGGAGACGCTTGATGTGGACGTCGAGGGTCTTGGTGTCGCCGACGTAGTCGCTGCCCCACACGCGGTCGATCAGGGTCTCCCGCGGCAGGACCCGGCCGGCGTTCGCGAGCAGCAGGTGCAGCAGCTCGAACTCCTTCAGTGGCAGCGTGACCTCCTCACCGTCGACCTCGACCCGGTGCTGGTGCGGATCGAGCTGCACGCCGTCGACGCTGAGCACGTCGGACGTCATCAGCTGCACGCCGTCGACCGACGGACCCCGACGCAACGCGGCGCGGATGCGGGCGACGAGTTCGCGCAGGCGGTACGGCTTGGTCACGTAGTCGTCGGCGCCGACCTCGAGGCCCACCACGGTGTCGATCTCGGTGCTCTTCGCCGTGACCATGATGATCGGCACCTGTGACCGCTTGCGGAGCTGACGGCACACGTCGATGCCGCTCACCTTCGGCAGCATCACGTCGAGGAGCACCAGGTCGGGCGCGACGCTGTCGAAACGTTCAAGGGCCTCGGCGCCGTCGGTGGCGTACTCGACGTCGAACCCCTCGCGGGCCAACCCGATCGAGAGTGCGTCGACGAAGCTCTGCTCGTCCTCGACGACCAGGATGGTTGCGTCACTCACTGGGGGATCTCCTCGTTCTCGCTGAGATGTCGGCGGCGGTCTCGGTGTCGGGTCCCGATCGGTCGGCCTGATCGGTCACCGCGGGAGAGTCGTCGTCGGACGTCGAGGCGTCCGAGCCCTCGGCGGGTCGTCCCGACTCGACCGGTCGATGGCCGCCGGCGTCATCACCCTCCATCAACAGTGCAGCCGGGAGTCGGAGGACGAACGTGGTGCCCTCGCCCTCCTGCGACGACACGAGCACCTCACCGCCGTGGTTCTGGGCGACGTGGCGCACGATCGAGAGGCCGAGACCGCTGCCACCCGTGCTCCGACTCCGCGCACGATCGACTCGATAGAACCGCTCGAAGATCCGATCGAGGTCGCGCTGTGGGATCCCGATCCCCTGGTCGGCGACCATGATCTCGACGAACCGGTCGTCGACACGGGTGCGGACCTGCACGAGGCCTCCGGGGTCGCTGTACTTCACCGCGTTCTCGACCAGGTTGCCGATGGCCGACTCGAGCTGACGTGCGTCGCCGCGCACCGTGATGTCGTCGCGTGCATCGAACGCCGAGACCGACACGTCGCTCGACCGCGCGAGGCCACGCGCCCGCTCGATCGCCGCGTGGACGACGTCGTCGATCTGGACCGCCTCGTTGAGCCGGGTGCCGGTCTCGATCCGGGCGAGTTCGAGCAGGTCGTCGATCGACTTCGCAGCTCGGTGAGCCTCGCTCGCCAACCGCACCCGGACGCGCTCGATCAACTCGGGATCGGACGACCCGTCGAGCGCATCGGCGAGCACGGCGATGGCCCCGACCGGGGTCTTCAGTTCGTGGGAGATGTTGGCGACGAAGTCGGTGCGCATGGAGTCGATCCGGATCCGCTCGCTCACGTCTTCGAACGTGGCGACGGCGAATCCCTGCTCCATCGGTTCGGCGCGCACCCGGAACGCCTGCCGTGGCGGCCCGTGCATCTCGATGGTCTCGTCGGCGCGCCCGCCCACTCGGGCTCGGTCGAGTGCCGAGTCGAGATGCGACTCGATCAGCACCCCGGTGTGGGTGTCACCGATCTCGGTGGCGGTGCGGTTGCGGTACACGATCTTTCCTCGCGAATCGCCGACGACCACACCGAGATCGAGCTCGTTGGCGGCGAGACGGAGCACGAGACCGAGGTCGGCGATCGAATCGTCACGCTCCTCGCCGGGCACCACCACCGCTCGGTCGGTGCCACCGGTCGGATCGCGTTCCTCGTCGGAGCGGCTCCGCACGGAGGCGAGGAACCATCCGACCGCGAGGCCGACCAGGAGCGTCGCGATCGACGCAACGAACACCATCACGAACACCCCGGGCGGCCGATGGTCAGCTCACATCCGGCGGCGCCGTGGACCCCGCCACCGGGGGGACGTCGTTGTGACTCTCGGCGTAGGGAGTCTCGGGCAGCCACCCGTCGATGATGTAGCGGGTGCGGTCGCCGATGTTGACTGCGTGGTCGCCGATGCGTTCGTAGAAGCGGGCGATCACCGCGAGCTGCACGGCGACCTGGAGGTCGATCGAGTCGGCGGCGTGGCGCTCGAAGATCACCTGGATGAACTGGCGATGGAGATCGTCGAGGTACGCGTCCATGTCGTGGAGCGCGGCGGCGCGAGTGGCGTCACGATTGAGGTACGCCTCGGTCGCCTCCTTGAACACCGTGGCCGCCTGCGCACCGCACTTGGTGATGATCCCGCGGAGCTGTGCGTCGAGCGTGTGGCTGTAGATGCGGCGGGCACCCTTGCAGATGTTGACGCACAGATCGGCCGACCGTTCGACGTCGGCGATGATCTTGATCGCCGACACCAGCTCGCGGAGATCGTTGGCGACCGGCGCCTGGAGCGCGATCTGCTGGAAGCACTGCTCCTCGATGAGCTGGGACTTCTCGTCGTACTCGACGTCGCCCAAGATGACGTACTCGGCCGACTCGAGGTCGGCGTCGAGGAGGATCTCGGTCACACGGGGAACCAACTCGGTCACCCCGGCGCAGAGACGTGCGATGCCGGTACGGACCTCGTCGAGCTGCCCGTGGAACGAGCTGCGGAGGTCCTGCGACATCAGCCGAACCGGCCCGTCACGTAGTCCTGGGTCTCCTGGCGCGACGGGTTGGAGAAGATCTTCTCGGTCGTGTCCATCTCCATGAGGAGGCCCGGCTTGCCGGTGCCCTCGATGTAGAAGAACCCCGTGCGGTCGGAGACGCGCGCCGCCTGCTGCATGTTGTGCGTGACGATCACGATGTTGTACTGCTGCTTCAGTTCGAGCATCAGTTCCTCGATCGCGAGGGTCGAGATCGGATCGAGCGCCGAGCACGGCTCGTCCATGAGGAGCACGTCGGGCTCGACCGCGATGGCGCGAGCGATGCACAGACGCTGCTGCTGGCCACCGGAGAGACCCGATCCCGGCTTGTCGAGACGATCCTTCACCTCGTCCCACAGGTTCGCTCCGCGGAGCGACTTCTCGACCAGCGCCTCGGCGTCGCCCTTCGACATCCGCTTCGAATTGAGCTTCTTACCGGCGAGCAAGTTGTCGGCGATCGACATCGTCGGGAACGGGTTGGGACGCTGGAACACCATGCCGATCTTCCGGCGCACCGCGACCGGGTCGACATCCTTGCCGTAGAGGTCCATTCCGTTGATGACGACCGA
>JBCCTP010000278.1:0-6427 GCA_039198505.1 Actinomycetota bacterium
GTCGTGTTCCCGGGCGGATACCACCTGACCTCCACGGGGACCCGCACCTTCGATCTCGAGGTGACCGACCTCGTCTTCGAGGAGATGATCGCCTCGCCGAACGGCGAGGACGTGCTGTACGTCTTCCACCGGCGGACGACGGGCGAGTACCTGCTGATGCCGTACAACCTGGTGCGGCGCGACGTCGCGCAGGCCATCGCCTGCCACGGATTCGCCACGTTCGCCGACGGCTCGATGGTGCTGTTCCGTGATCAGCCCGTCGACGCCGAACCGACGACGGCACACCCGGTCCAGTGGTGGGTCACCCCGTTCGCCGACGACGTCGACGCCGCAGCGTCGGCCGACGGTGACCCGTGGGTCGGACGGGTCGGCAATGCTTCGCTGGTCGCCGGTCTCGGTGACGTGTTCGACGTCGTCCGGCTCGCCCGAGACGCCGACCCGACCGCCCGTACGTGGGAGTCGCTCACCGCCCGGGCCCGTCGAGCGATCGATCAGCACCTCTGGCTCGCCGACGAGCCCGCAGGCGAGGTGGCGTCGGCGATCCGCGAGGTGGTGACCACCTCCGGGCAGCTGCTCGACGAGCACCGACTCGAAGAACGTCGGCGAGCCGCGGCTCGTGCCTCGCTCGCGGATGCCGAGACCGGCGTCCGAGAGGTTCTGAACGGCATCGGCACCGCATCGACACCCGACCAGGTGGTGTCGGCACTCGGCCGGCTCCGGCGTACCCGCGGCGAGATGTCGACGGTCGCCGACATCGCTGCGATCGACACCGGACGTGTGGGTGAACTGGTCGCCGAACTCGACGAGGGTCTCGCCGATCTGTCCGACCGCGCCGTCGAGGTGCTGTCCCGTCCCGACGCATTCCAGTCGCTCGGCCTGCGGATCTCGACGGCCGAGGCCTCCGTACGCGACGCAACGACCTCGGCAGCACTCGACGAGATCGCCGACGATCTGGCCGCACTCGACGACGACCTCGATGCGGTCGTCGATGCCGTGTCCTCGCTCGAGAGCGGCGACCCCACGGTGCGGACGTCGATCGTCCGCAGTGTCGCCGACGTGACCGGTGGGGCGAATCGGGTGCGCGTGCTGCTCGAGACGCGCCGTCGGGATCTCGGCGCCGCCGAGACCGCCGAGGCGTTCGACGCCGAACTCGCTCTCGTGGAGCAGACGCTCAACGGGTCGGCCGCCGGTGCGTCGACGCCCGAGGAGTGCGACACGGTGCTCGCTCGGCTGCTCGTCACGATCGAGCGGCTCGAGTCTCGCTACGGCGACGACCCGGACCACTCGGCGCAGATCGCCGAGCTCCGGGCGAACGCACATCAGATCGTCGGAGAACGGCGCACCGCTCTGCTCGACGAACGCACACGCCGTGCGGGGCGCATCGTCGACGCGGCGGAACGCCTGCTCGCCACGGTGACCGCACGGGCCAGCGAGTTCGACACCGACGAGGAGGTCGCTGCGTTCTTCGCGACCGATCAGCTCACGTCGCGGGTCCGTGAACTCGCCGACGACCTCGACGGTCTCGACGATCCTGGACGCGCGGCCGAGCTCCGCAGCGGACTGCGCGAGGCCGCCGAGGAGGCGAGGCGGCGCATCCGCGACAAGGCGGCGCTGGTCTCCGACGACGGCTCGATCATGCTGGGTGGCGTCCGGCTCGTGCCCAACACACAACCGTTCGAGGTGGTGCTGTCAACCGGATCCGACGACGTGGGCTCCGCAGCGGCCACCGTCACCGCGACCGACTACGCAGACGACGTCCGCGACGAACTCGCCGAGTTCCGAGACCTCGTCGGACGGTCGTTCCCATCCGAGACCGGTCGCGTGTCGCGCAGCGAGTACCTCGCGTGGTCGGTCCTCGACGCTGCCGCGGATCGACCCGGCGGCGTGTCGGAACTCCTGGCCGACCTCGCGGCACCCGAACGCCTCGCCGAACGATGCCGCTCCGAGGCCGAACGACGACACGGAGACGGGTACCAGGTCGGCGTCCACGACGTCGACGCCTCTCGCATCCTCGCCGGCGTCCTCCCGACGCTCGAGGCGGAGCCGCTCCTGCGTTTCACCGGTCACGTGCGCGCCCTCGCTCGCCTGTGGGTCTCGACGATGACCGCCACCGATCAACTCGACTCGTGGGTCGCCAAGTCCCGAGCGGCCGACACTGCGATCCAGCGCCTCGGCGCCCCGGGTCCGACGGAACGACTCGTGGAGGACGCGGCCCACCTCATCGGTGAGTTCGTGGCCGCGTCCACGGCGCCAGCAGAACACCGCGACGCCTTTGGAGGCGGTGAGGTCCGGCTCGCCGCCGAGTACGTGGTCGCCGAACTCGCCGACGGACGAGAGCTCATCGCCGCGGCGTCCGCAACGTCGCTGGTCGACGCCCTGTCGAGCGATCTCGGTTCCGACGGTGTCGCCGAGCTCGAGCGGGCCCTCGCCGGTGAGCGCGACCCGATCGAGCGCTACACGCTCGCCCGCGACTGGGTGTCGGCGTTCGTCGACGCGAACGGAGCTGCCGATCACCGCTTCGACGTGGCCGAGACCGCCGCGATCCTCGCGACGCCCGACGTCGAACAGAACGTCGTGATCCACGGTTCGGCGATCACGATCGACGGCCTCGTCGCCGATCATCCGCGCATCGTCGAGGGGACGCTGGTCACCCGGACCGACGAACTGGCGGCCGGAGCCGGCGCGCTCGTCGCGGAGATGCGGGACCGCTGGCCTCGATATGCCGAGACCCGGCGGTCCGTGGTCGAGCGCACGAGGGACCGGGTCCAACTCGACACTCTTCGACCCTCGGTCATGTCCGGGTTCGTCCGGAACTCACTCATCGACGCGGCTCTCCTGCCGCTCTTCGGCCCGAACCTCGGGCGCCAGCTCGGTACCGCCGACCCGTCCGACGTCGCCCGCCAGGGGCTCCTCGTCGTCATCTCACCGCCCGGCTACGGCAAGACGACGCTGATGGAGTGGATCGCCGATCGACTCGGGCTCCTCATCGTGAAGGTCAACGGTCCGGCACTCGGTCGCGACACCGAGAGCCTCGACCCCGCCGATGCACCCGACGCCGCCGCCCGAGCCGAGGTCGAGAAGATCAACCTCGCGTTCCGGCTCGGCCGCAACGTGATGCTCTACCTCGACGACATCCAGCACACCTCGCCGGCGTTGCTGTCGCGGTTCATCCCCCTCGCCGACGCGACCCGTCGGATCGAGGGGGTCGTCGACGGTGAGGCGACCACGTTCGACCTCCGCGGCAAGCGGTTCTGCGTCGTCATGGCGGGCAACCCGTACACGACGGGCGGCGGACGGTTCGAGATGCCCGACATGCTCGTCAACCGCTCCGACGTCTTCAATCTCGGCGACGTGTCGGGGGACTTCGCCGACGAGTTCGCTCGGTCGTACCTCGAGAACTCGCTCGCCGCGTGTCCGGCGTTGGCGCCCCACGCGTCGAAGCTGCTCGACGATCTGCCCGGTGTGCTGCGGATGGCCGACGGACGTGAGCCGGTCGACGCGAGCGGTCTCGACCATGCGTGGGACGGAGTCGAGTTCGAGTCGACCGTTCGCTGCGTGGCGCTCCTGCGTCGGGCGCAGCGGGTGCTGCTGCGGGTGAACGAGGCGTACATCGCGTCGGCGGCCACCGCGGACGAGGATCGCACGGCTCCACCCTTCCTCCTCCAGGGCTCGTACCGGAACATGGCTCGGATCGCCGGGCGCATCGTTCCGGTCATGACCGACGACGAGCTCGACGCCGCCGTCGACGAGCACTACTCATCCGAGGCCCAGACGCTCACCGACCGCGCCGAGCAGAACGTCTTGGCGTATCGGGCCCTGATCGACCGGTTGACCCAGGAGGAACGGGACCGGTGGAACGAGATCCTGTCGCGGGCTGCGGCGCGCGCCGCGTCCGCCGACGGTGTGGGCCGCATGGTCGACGCGATCGACCGGCTCACCGGCGCGGTGCTCCACGACCCCGATGATCCCGGTCCGCTGGGTGGTCACTGATCCACGCCGCACCACCTCTGAGCTGGTGTTTCTCCGCTCCACGAACCCTGTCACACCCCCCTGCGCATGATGTCGCCATGACCACGGCAGACATCATCGAACTCCCGCTCGACGGGGCAGCGTCGGCCGCCGTTCACGATGCGGTCGAGGCCGAGCAGCTCCGTCTCGGTCTCACCACGGCCGACGGGCGGCCGCTCCGCCCGTCACGGGTCCACGCCCGATTCCGGCTCGACGCCACCACACGCGAACGCGGTCTCCGCCACATCGCCGAGATCCGCGCCCGCCTGGCCGATGGGGCCGTCGGAGGCGACGACGGTGTCGACGCCGACATCGTCGAGCTTCCCCGACGCATCCGCCCCGGCCAGCGGGCGTCGTGACGTGAGGGGTCAGGCGGCCGAGGGTGAAAGGGCGCGGACGGCGTCCCAGTGGTCGAGTTCGGGATCGAGGGGCATGATCGCGAGCGAACTCGTGGTGACGCCGTTGTCGAAGTAGGCCTGGATCTTCGCCCGGCACTCCGCAGGTGATCCGTGCACGATCAGGTCGTCCACGACCTCGTCGGGGATCTCCGCCAACGCCGCCTTGCGATCGCCCGCCTTCCACGCCTCCCACATCCCACCGAGTTGATCACCGCGACCGAGCCACTCGTGGAACGCGGCGTAGACCGGCACGTTCAGGTACGCAGCGATCGCGAACTTGGCCGCACCGCGGACCGCCTCGGTGTTCTCGCTGGGGCAGCAGAAGATCCGACACACGATCTCCCGCTCCTCGCCCCCGGCGGCCTCGTTCACGATCCCGGCCACGGTCGGGACGTCGTCGGGCGCCAGCCAGTTGATGATCGTGCCATCGCTCTCACGACCGGCGAGGCGGAGCATGCCCTCGCGAAGCGCAGCCACGAGGATCTTCGGCTTCTGCTCGGGTCGAACCCCGAGGCGGAACCCGTTGACCTCGAACGTGTCATAGGCCTGCTTGATCTTCTCACCCTCGAGGGCATCGTTGAGGAAGCGCACGACGTCGCGCACCTTCTTGTAGGGCTCCTCGAACGGGACGCCGTTCCATCGCTCGACGATCACGTTCGACGACGAGCCGATCCCGATCGCGAACCGACCCGGCGCCGCATCGGCCATCGACGCGACCGACTGGGCGAACAGCGCCGGCGAGCGGGTGTACGCCGGGATGATCGCCGTGCCCAGTCGGAGCCGTGGCTCCCACGCCGCCGCCATCGCCAATGGGGTGAACCCGTCGGCGCCGTCCGATTCGGCCGACCAGATGTCGGTGTACCCGAGGTCGGCCAGTTCGGCGAGCTTCTCTCGATGCGAGTGCAACGGTCCGGGGAGTGGGACGGTCATGCCGGGACGAACGGGGAGCGCCATGCGCGCCACCCTAGGTTTCGCCCCGTCGCCAGCTCCGATCTCGCGCTCAGTCGTCCGGGCGCCAGAAGCGGACGATCACCGACTGGCTGGCCGTGGCGAGGAGGGTTCCGTCTTCGGCGAACATGTGCACCAGGCCGTGCCCGAACCCACGCTCCACCCCGTGGATCCTGATGTCCATGAGCACCCATTCGGTCGGCACCGTGCGGTACACGCGCAGCGTGTTGTCGAGGCTGTTGCCTCCGCCACGGCGGCCCAACGCCTGACCGACACCCATCGGCACGAAGTCACCGAGGATCGCCAACGCGGTCGTGTCGACCTCGGTGATCACGTCGGGGATCCGGGCCCACATGATCGTGCGCCCGTCGGCCCGCAACTGCCCGGCTCCCGACTCGGTGGACAGCTCCGACCACTCGACACCCTGCACCATCCGTTGGTCGAACCGGCCGGTGATCGTGTCGGCGTGCTCGGGGTCGACGGGGCGGGGAGCGAGCGACTCGGGCTCGGGCAGGTCGTCGGGCATGTGCTCGAACTGGCCCGACTCGACGATCGAGCGGTCGCCGAGCGACGCGTTGACCGTGAGGATCTCGCGGTCGTCGACGTGGCACACCGCCCGCGCCTGCGTCGTGTTGCGACCCTCGACGGCGAGCGTCACGTCGATGTCGAGCACCGACCCCGTCGGCGCGTACGAGAGGTACTGCGCGGTGGCCCACACGCATTGACGCTCCGACGTGCCTTCGATCGCCGACACGGCGGCACCGAGACCGCACCCGCCGAACAGGAAGTCGCCGGCCGTTGCGATCTTGCGCTCGACCGGCATCTTCCAGCGAAACCGGTTGTGCGTCGGCTCGAGACCCAGGAACGTGCGGGAATCCACGACGTCGCACTGTACGACGCGAGTACGTTCCGGACATGGGAGCGACTGTTCGGGTCCTGCTCGAGCACGCCTGGGAGCTCGAGGACCGAGATCTGACCGACGATCGGTAGCGGGCTACGTTCCGGTCATGGGACGCGCAGGCGCTGACACGTGGACGGAAGGCGTCCACCAATCCGACCGCATCACCCGTCCA
>JBCCTP010000279.1:0-6424 GCA_039198505.1 Actinomycetota bacterium
GTTGCTCCCGGAGCCGAGGTCGTCCCACCTCCGGTCGGTCCGCCGATCGTGCCGCCCGGCGCGCCCGGTGGCGGCGGCCTGCCTCCGCCCGGTTCCGGCGGTCTCGGCGACACGGGCGTCCACTCCGGCGATGGCGACCGCCGGTCGTCGATCGGTCGCATCGCCGGCATCGCGGCGGTCGTCCTGGGAATCGTCGCACTCGGGTGGATCGCATTCCGTGCTTTTGGTGGCGACGGCACGTCCGGCGGCTCGTCGTCGCCCGAAGCGCTCGCCGAGGACATGGTGGCGGCCATCCAGCAGCGAGACGGTCTCGCGTTCCTCGACCTCATCGCGCCCGACGAGTTCGACGGTGTCAGCGACATCGTCGAGACGACCGCCGATCGGTTCGGCGACCTCGACCAGGTGCTCCCCGGAGATGCCGACCCCGACGAGTCGGAACTCGACGTCGAGTTCGAGATCCAGCTCGACGATGTCGATGTCGACATGCGAGGCGACTCGGCTGCGATCGTCGAGTTCGACGTGTCGGGTGAGATCGAGCTGGGCCCGAACGACCTGATCGGCAACGAGCGGTTCGACGAGCGCTTCGATTCCCGTGATCTCCCGTCCGACGTCACGCTCACCGAGATGATCGCGGTGCGGCTCGACGGCCGATGGTTCTTCAGCCCGATGCTCACGGCGGGGCACCTCATCACCGAGAACGCCGATCTCCCACAGGGGGACTACGAGCGGATCGGCCAGGATCGACCGGGCGGCGGCGACTCACCGCAGCGGGCGGTCGAGGCGTTCGTCGACGCCGTCAACGATCCGACCGCCCGAGACCTCGCCGGGGCGATCGGCGGCGGCGAGGGGCGGGTGCTCACCGTCTTCGAAGATGCGCTCTCCGACGCGATCGACGACGTCGATCCGTCGCAGCTGGCGTACGAGCTGCGCGTCGAGACCGCCGATCTCGGATCCGGGCGCGTCGAGCTGACCGAGATCGAGCTCGAGGTCGACGATGAGATCGACCCGGGCGTGCTGTCGGTCGAGGAGGGGTGCTACTCGCTGCTGACGGTCCAGCTCAACGAGCGCGGGTGCCTCGACGAGATCCAGCTGTTCGACGGAGCCGACACCACGATCTGGCTCGACACGGTGCGCGAGGGCGGGGCGCACCGGGTGCGGATCATCCCGACCTTCCTCGACGTGATCGACCGCTTCCTCGCGGTCGGCGAGCGCGACGAGTTCCTGTACGCGATCGAGCAGGCGTATCTCGAGACGCCGATCGAGATCGCGCCGAACAGCGACGTCGAGATCAGCTTCGACGGAGAGCTGTACGTCGTCCACGAGTTCCCGGTGCAGGCCGACCGCTGGTATCACGTCGCTGTCAGCGATCCCGCCATCACGCCGAGGGTGTACGTCGACGACGGGTTCGGGTTCTTCCGCCAGTTCGGCGACGATCCGTTCCGCCCGTTCGACGACGGGGTCGTGAGGGTCGTGACCCCGTCGGCCGCTCCGAACGGCGACCCCGACTGCGACGGCGTGTTCTGTGTGCCGGGACGAACCGGTGACGTGACGCTGCGCATCCGCGAGGGCATCGAGCAACGCGCGGAGTTCCCGACGATCGTCTCGGGACAGCTCGGACCGTCGGACGTGGTCGTGCTGCAGCTCGACGTGGCGGCGCCGGAACTCGTCCGGATCGACGTCGAAGGATCGGCCGAGATCGAACGGGGCGATCTCTTCTTCTACGAGACCGAGTTCGACGTGTTCGACCTCCCAGCGGGCACGCTCGAGATCGTCGTGTGGAACCCCGACTCGAACGCTCCCGCTGAGTACCGCATCGTCCCCACCCCCGGCTGACCGAAACAGCACATCCGGTGCCGGGTCCGTTTCGTGCCGGGTCAGGTGCGAGCGCGGCGGCCTCTCGCGCCGCCCCGACGACCTCGTGGTCCCGCCGTCGCTGCGGATGTCGCAGGGGCGGGAAGCGCCGTCTCCGTCGCCAGATTCGGCGTGGTGACCGACGAGTGCGGGAATCCCATGGCGTCGACGAACAACTCCTGGAACCGGGGCTCGAGTGCGGTCTCGATCTTCGTGATCGCGGCGGCCGCCCGGTCGATCTCGCGACGCTGACCGGCGGACAGCAGCGCTCGTACCGCACCCGCCCCTGCGGCGTTGCCGACGGCCCGAACCCGGTCGACGGCGACGTCGGGGACGAGGCCGAGGACCTTCGCGTACAGGGGATCGATGTGGGCGCCGAACGCTCCGGCGAGGCGCACCGAGTCGATCCGTTCCACGTCGATGCCGGCCGCCTCGGTGAGCAGGTCGATGCCGGCGCGCAGCGCCGCCTTCGCAAGCTGGATCGCCCGGACGTCGTCCTGCGTGATGCGGATCTCATCGTCGGACGCTTCGTCCCGGTGCAGCACGTAGGCGAAGGTCTCGCCGGTGGCCACGATGCGATCGGTCGACGGATTCGCAGCCGGCGCCGCGACGATGGTCCCGTCGGTCGCGATGACGCCGGCGAGGTACAGCTCACCGATCGCTTCGATGATCCCCGAGCCACAGACGCCCGCGATGTCGAGCTTCATCGACTCGACGACGAACTCCGGCTCGTCCGACCAGTGGTCGGCGCCGATGACCCGGATCCGGGGTTCGAGCGTGTCTCGGTCGATCCGGACGCGTTCGATCGCCCCGGCCGTGGCCCGCATGCCGGCGGAAATCTGTGCACCCTCGAACGCGGGTCCCGTGGGACTCGAGGCCGCGACGAGTCCGTCGGCTGAACCGAGCACGATCTCGGCGTTGGTCCCGACATCGACCAGCAGCTGGACGTCCTCGGCCCGATGTGGTCCCTCGGCCAACACTGCGGCGGCGGTGTCGGCGCCCACATGTCCGGCGATGCACGGCAGGAGGTGGACCCGGGCATCGGGCAGGCCGAGATCGAGCGCAGCAGCCGTGGTGTCGACCGGCCGATCGGTCGCGAGCCGGAACGGAGCCTGACCGAGTGGCGTCGGATCGATGCCGAGCACGAGGTGGTGCATGATCGGGTTCCCGACGACCACGAGGTCGAGAAGTCGGTCGCGACCGAGCTCGGGCGCTGCGTCGGCGTCGGCGTCGTCGATCGCGCCATTCGCCTCGTCGAGCAGTTCGCCCACGAGTTCGTCGAGTGCCGCTCGCACCGCCGCCGTGAGCTCGACCTCGCCGCCGGGGTTCATCATCACGTACGAGACGCGCGACATGAGGTCGTCGCCGAACCGGATCTGCGGGTTCATGCGCCCGGCCGTGGAGAGGATCTCTCCGCTGGCGAGATCGACGAGGTGGCCGGCGACCGTGGTGGAACCCACGTCGAACGCAGCACCGACGGCACGGTCGACGAAGCCCGGCCAGACGGCGTCGACCAGCCGACGGTCGTCGACCTCTCGGACGGCGACGGTGATGGCTCCGTCACCGGCGATGACCGTCGGCTCGAGACGGGGGAGCAGCCGGGCAGCGACGCCGTCGACCGTGACATCGAAGTCATCGGCCAGGGCCACCGAGATCTGCTCGGCGAGGCCACCCACCTCGACGCCGAGTTCGGCGGTCGGCAGCTCGAGGTAGTGCAGCGTGACGACCGGATCGATCTCGAGGTCGCCGAGGTCGACCGCCTTGCGGACCACGGGTCGGTGGACCTGACTCGCCGCAGGGATCTCCACCACGACGTCTCCCTCGATGCACGCCGCGCAGCCGAGCCGGTGTCCGTCGACGAGTGCCCGCCGACCGGAGTAGTCCTCCTCGGTCGACGTCCACGGGCTCACCGCGTCGGCGTCGGACGTGATCTGGTGCTTGGCGAACGTCCCGACCGTCGGGACGATCTGGCAGCGGCCGCAGATGCCGCGTCCGCCGCACGTCGAGTCGAGGTCGGCGCCCGCGGCCCGGGCGGCGTCGAGGACGGTCGTGCCCCTCTCGACCTCGACCGACACTCCCGACGGCGCAAAGACGACCCGGTGCGTGCTCATCCCCACTCCGAACTGTGAGCGGAGCGGCGCGGAATCGACGCGTGGGGCTCACCGATGGGGGGACAGGGCACGTCAGCCGCCTTCGACCCGCGCCCGACGACCGCCGCGGCGGCGCGGCCGGTCACCGGTGCCGGTGGCCGCTGCATCGTCACCCCCCGGACGGTTCGCCGCGATCCACGAGGCGCAGTCCTGGTCGTGGCCGGCGAGGACGTCGGCCGCCATGACCGACTGCTTCACCTCCGCGTGGAGAGGATTCATGATGGCCGACGTCATGCCGGCGCCGATCGCCATCGACAGGAACGTGCCGGTGATGGCGTGGCGGTGGGGGAGCCCGAACGACACGTTCGAGGCGCCGCACGTGGTGTTGACCCCGAGCTCGTCGCGCAGACGACGGACCAGTCGGAACACCTGCTGGCCGGCCTGACCCACCGCGCCGATCGGCATCACGAGCGGATCGACGACGACGTCGTGAGCGCCGATGCCGTGATCGGCGGCGCGCTCGACGATCTTCTTCGCCACGGCGAAGCGGACGTCGGGGTCCTCGCTGATCCCGGTCTCGTCGTTCGAGATCGCCACCACCGCGGCCGAGTGCTTCTTCACGAGCGGGAGCACCCGCTCCATCTGCTCGTCCTCGCCGGTGACCGAGTTGATGAGCGGCTTGCCCTGGTAGACGGCGCAGCCCTGTTCGAGCGCCTCGACGATGGACGAGTCGATCGACAGGGGGACGTCGGTGACCGACTGCACGAGCTGGATCGCCTGCGCGAGCAGCGCCGGCTCGTCGGCGAGCGGGATCCCGGCGTTGACGTCGAGCATCTGCGCGCCAGCGGCCACCTGGGCGATCGCGTCGGCCGACACCCGCTCGAAGTTGCCCGCGGCCATCTCCTCGGCGAGGAGCTTTCGTCCGGTCGGATTGATCCGCTCGCCGATCATGACGAACGGGCGGTCGAAGCCGATGACGACCTCGCGGGTCGCTGAGCTGATGACGGTGTCGGTCACGTGGGGTCCTGTTCGTCGTGGGTCGGGGACGTGGCGGGGTCGAGGCCGCCTGCCTGGACGAGGGCCTCGAGCCGGGCGCGGGGGTACTCGTCGTCGAAGCGGGCGTTGAGCTGGTCGAGGGCTGCCTCGGGGTCGCCCTCGTACCCGACGGTCTCGGACCGCCACTCGCGGACGTAGTCGTCGGTGGAGGTGAGCCCGGCGACGCCGGCAGCGCGGTCGATGGCGTGCTGGAAGCGCGCGTGCAGGAGGAGCTTGTGCTGGCCGTCGGCGGTGCGCACGGTCAGCTGCGCCGGGATGTCGCGCCACCGGATGACGGTGATGACGTCGCCGTCGCCACCCCGTCGCCGACGTCGACTCGAGCGGCGTCGCTCACGCAGTTCACCCTGTGGGTCGTCGGCGGACGCCGGCGTGTCGGCATCGTCCGGCACGTCGCTCATGATCGGGCTCCGACCGACACGACCGTGGTCTCGAGCTCTCCGTAGCTGGTCCGTTCGACGAGCAGCGGCAGTCCCAGGCGGTCGGCGGCGCGTTCCGCGGCCGCACGCAGCGCGGGATCGTCGGTCTGAGCGAGGTACACGAGACGGGTGTAGTTGCCGAAGTAGGCCGAGAGCAGCTCGGGATGGCGGTCGAGGCCGAGACCCTGCCACACCATGCGGTCGAAGTGCCGGACCAAGAAGTCGGTGAGGTAGAAGGATCCGATCTCGGCGTCCTGGAGCTCGGCGAAGCGCGGGGACGTGGCGAAGAACTCGTAGCAGTGCGCTCCGTCGAGCATCTCGACCCCCTCATCGGCGCAGAGCGCCTGGAGATGACCACCGGTGCCGCAGTCGGCGTAGCCGACGAGGATCCGGACGTCGTCGCCGTGCCGCTCGCGGGCTCGTTCGATCCGCTCGGCGACCGCGCCGGTGATCTCACTCGGCCGATTGTGCAGCGACGCCGGGAGACACTCGACCACCACCGTCGACGCCAGTGCATTCTGCTCGACGATCGCCTTGAGCTCGTGGGCGAGGGCCCCGCAGGCGAGTACGAGGAGTCCGCGGGCCATGTCGTCGGGGCGGGCGGTCAGGCGTTCACCGAGGGTCCGGCCGGCTCGGCGGTCCCGCGACGGGCCATGACCAGCTCCTTGGCCATCTCGGCGGCCACCGCGGCGTCACGGCAGTAGGCGTCGGCGCCGATCGCGGAACCGAACTCCTCGTTGAGCGGAGCGCCGCCGACGAGCACGATGTGGTCGTCGCGGAGCTCCTTCTCGACGAGGGTGTCGATGACGACCTTCATGTACGGCATGGTCGTGGTCAGCAGTGCCGACATGCCCACGATGTCGGGGCGGTGCTCGTCGATGGCCGCGAGGAACTCGTCGACGTCGGTGTTGATGCCGAGGTCGTGCACGTCGAACCCGGCGCCCTCGAGCATCATCGCCACGAGGTTCTTGCCGATGTCGTGGATGTCGCCCTTGACCGTGCCGATCACGA
>JBCCTP010000280.1:0-6416 GCA_039198505.1 Actinomycetota bacterium
GCGAGCGGTCGACGCCGAACGGGGCCTCGGCCGCGATCTCGGAACGCTCACCGAGACGGTCGCTCGTTCGGCCCACAAACTGATGGCGTACAAGGACGAGTACGAGGTCGCCCGCCTGCTCCTGCTCGACGACGTCCGCCCCGCCGCCGAGGCCGTGGCCGGGCCGAACGCGTCGATCAGCTGGCGGCTCCACCCGCCGATGCTGAAGGCACTCGGACTCGACGCGAAGCTCTCGATCCCCGAGCGGGTCGGTCGTCCACTCATGGCCACCCTCGCTCGCGGCAAGCGGGTCCGCGGGACGCGCCTCGATCCCTTCGGACGGACCGAGATGCGACGCGCCGAGCGCGACCTGATCGACGAGTTCGACGCACTGCTCGACGCCGAACTCCGACACCTCGGCGCGGCCGCGTCGACCGACGAGTCGAGTGACGCGCTGGTCGAGGCGGCCGTGACCGCAGTGGCACTGCCGATGCAGATCCGGGGCTACGAGGATCTCAAGATGCGACGGATCGCCGAGTTCCGCGCTGCCGTACGCGAGCGGACGGCTGAGCGCGAGGGACGCCCGAACGGCTCGTGAGTGGAGCCTCCGAGGGCTCGTCGTGACGAGTAGGTCGGGCGCGATTCACCGCCGTCACGTCAGCGCACCCGGCGGAAGGAGCGAGATGCGCTGACGCGGCCCCGCGATGTCGAGGCGGGCGGTCGGATCAGAGGCCGGCCGCAGCCGACGGGTTCTCCCGGATCATGCGGATCCGGGCGTTCTTCTCCTGGCGGAGGAGGGTGCGGCGCTTCCAGTCCTTCGTCTTCCAGTGACGCTTCGACCGGTTGCGCTTGGCCAGCTTGCTCTTGGCGACCTCGGAATCGTGGTGCTTCATCGGCTTCCACGCCGGTCCGGGCTCGTGGACCTCGTCGGGATCGGCGCCCGCACAAACCTCCTGGGCGACGGACTGGAGCTCCACGTGGATGCGATGTCGCTCGGAGTGAGCGGCGGCCCGTCGCTCCTGGACGGGCGGCAACATCGCTTCACCATCGGTGCGGTGGCGCTGGCTCATCGGATGACCTCCTGCTTTGCGACGACAGGACGTTGCGTCGCGGTGGATTCGGTTCCTGTGCCGTTGCACAGTATGTCACGCTCCGTTCACTCGGTGTGTACGACGTGTAACGATTCTGCGCGATTTGTGACTCGCGTCACGAGCACCGCCAGAACCGCCGAGACACGGTCGAGACAGGTGCCGGAACGACCGCGAACGACCGTGAACCACGACGGACCGGCGTCAAGTCGCCTCCGACCGGCGCCGATAGAGCGGTGTGTCCGTGTTGCCTCCCCCGTCGACCGACCTCGAACTCGGCGTCGACGGCGCCGGAGCCCCGACGGCACCGACACCGGCGGGCTCACCCAGCACACCGTTGCCCGACCCGCTCTCGGGACCGGGCACAGCGGACGTGCCGACGCCCGACGTGGCACAGCGTTTGATCTCGTCGATCGACGCGGTCATCGCGGGCCAGCACGACATCGCCGAACTGGCCGTGACCACGCTGTTCGCCGGTGGGCACCTGCTGATCGAGGACATCCCCGGGGTCGGCAAGACCCTGCTCGCACAGACGCTGGCACGGACCGTCGGCGGCAGCTTCTCGCGCATCCAGGGCACACCCGATCTCCTCCCCGGCGACATCCTCGGCGCCATGGCTCCGGTCTCCGGCGGCGACGGCCACCGGCTCGCGTTCCGTCCCGGGCCGATCTTCGCCAACGTGGTCGTGCTCGACGAACTCAACCGCGCGACACCTCGAACGCAGTCGGCGCTGCTCGAATCGGCGGAGGAGGCGACGGTGTCCGTCGACGGCCACGTCCACACGCTCCCCGATCCGTTCCTCCTCGTCGCGACGCAGAACCCGATCGAGATCGCCGGCACCTACGGGCTCGGCGAAGGTTCCCTCGACCGATTCGCCACCGTCGTCACACCCGGCCGACCGGCGCCCGACGCGGAGGTCGAGGTGCTGACCGGCCGGCGGGGCCGATCCGTCCTCGACGGTGTCCGGGCCGAGACCGACACCACCACGCTGCGGGCGATCCGCGCCCGGGTCGGCCAGGTGCACGTGGCAGACCCGATCGGACGGTACGTCCACGAGATCCTCGACGCGACCCGTCGGCACCCGGCGGCCCGACTCGGTGCCTCGACTCGGGCGGGAGTCTCTCTGCTCGCCCTCGCACGCTCGCGGGCGGCGATGGGAGGCCGCGACCACGTCATCGCCGACGACATCGCCCACCTGGCGGTCGACGCGCTCGCACACCGCGTGCTGACCCTCGACACCGACGGCACGACGACCGCAGGACGGGGACTGGTCGCCGAGTGCGTCGCATCCGTCGCCCCTCCGACGGCGTGACGTGACCTGACGTGAGCCCGGCGACGGTCCGACGCATCCCGACCGACCCCGCCATGGAGCGACACGACGGTCGGCCGACCGAGGTCGGCCACGCCCGGAGCACCCCGCGATCGGAGCAGACCGAGACGACCGAGACGACCGAGCGGCGGGTCGCCACCGTCGGACGAGCCCGCCCGATCGGACTCTCGAAGGGCAGCGGCGTCTTCCTCGCCGTGTTCGTCGTCGGGGCGGCGATCGCTCGCCTGACCGGTGCGGCAGCGGTCGTCCTGCTCCTCATCGGCGCGCTCGTCTCGGCAGGAGCGGCGGCCGTCGTCGGTCGCAGAGCCGTCCGACGCGTCTCGGTCGTCGCCGTCCGACTTCCCACGTTGATCGACGCCGGTCGACCGGTCGCCGTCGAGATCGACACCGAGGGGTTCCCGGGCCGCAACAGCGCACTGCGGCTCCGCCTCGGCGGCGCTGAAACACGGGCCGGGTGGACCGACGACCGCACGAGCGCCGAGCTGACGGTCGAACGCGTCGGCCTGGTCGATCGATGCGAGGTCGCCGTCGAGAGTCCCGGCCCTGCCGGTCTGGTCTGGTGGCGACGCACCCACCACGTTCCGATCGACCTGGTCCACGTCGCTCCCGCCGCGAGCGGTCCACTCCTCGAACTCCGACGCGACCGCGCAGCGAGCGGCGGCGAACAGCGCACCTCGCGTCATGGCGCGCCCGGCGACCTCGACGGACTGCGTCCATGGCGCGTGGGAGATGGGGAGCACGCGGTCCATTGGCCGACCTCGCTCCGCACCGGCGAGCTGGTCGGCCACGACCGTCGACGCATCGTCGACGACCGCTGGGAGGTTCCCCGACGCGATGCTCCCCGGTTCCGATTCACCCTCGACGAGGGGTTGCGACGCCAGGTCGACGTGATCGTCGACGGCGTCCGCGTCATCGACTCGTTGGACGCCGCCCGTCGAGCTGCGGAACTCGCCCACGAGGAACGCGAGTCCGAGACGGACTCCCGCATCCCGATCTGGAGGCGGACCATCACGCTGTCACCACGTCTGGAGACGAACTCGTCGATCGGGCTACGCGACCGACTCCTGGTCGCTCTGTGCACGCTCGTCTCGGTCCTCATGCTCCAGGGGGCACTGGGCGACGACCTCGTCCGGCACGCGATCGCGATCGTCGGCGTGGCGGCCACGACCGCGTGGTCGCTGTGGTTCCTCCGCCGGACGCCGACCTGGTGGTCGCGCGCCGCCGTCACGATGGCCACCCTCGGCGCACTCGCACGGGTCGCTGCGGACACGGCGGGCATCGACGGCTTCATCCAGGCACTCCGCGGGCCGATGCCCGATCTCCTCATGTTCCTCGTCGTGCTGCACGGAGCGGAGATCGCCGACCGCCGGACCGCACGCACCCACCTCGCGATCACCGGCGCCGTCGTCGCGTACGCGACGGGCCTGCGCATCGATCCGGCCGTCGGGTGGTGGATGGCGGCCTGGTCGATCGCTCTGATCGTCGCTCTCGTCGCGGTGTCGGGCGTCGGTACACCACCGCGACGTCGTCCCGGAGCCGTCCGGGAACGTGTCGCCACCGTTGCGGCGACCGCGGCCGCCGGGGTCGGACTGGCCGTCCTCGTCCCGGTCCCCGACGGTCCGGCGAGTCTCGGGCTGCCCGCCGTGTCGCAGGACACCGGACTCGCCGACCAGGACGGTGCGCTGCTCGGACCCGACGGGTCACCCGCCGCGTCGAGCGGTGAGCCGTCGACGAACCGTGGCGCGCTCGGACAGGTCGGCGGGTACCCCGGGTTCTCCGAGACGCTGGACACGTCGGTGCGCGGGGACCTCGGCGACGAGATCGTGATGAGAGTTCGCGCTCCGGAGCCGGCGTTCTGGCGCGGCCAGACGTTCACCGAGTTCGACGGACGCACCTGGCGCGTCACCCCGGAATAGGGGGTGACGCGCGACGGTCCGCGGATCGACGTGCCGCCGACCCTCGGAGATCGGCTCGCACGCGGCGTCGAGAGCGAGTCGTTCGTGCAGACCTTCCATGTCGAGGCCGACCTCCCGAACGTGATCTTCGCTGCGTCGCGGCCCGAGACGATTCTCTTCGACGGCTCGGTGACCCTGCGCGACGACGCGGCCCTGCGCGCCGACCGCACGCTGTCGGCGGGGACCGTGTACTCGGTCGTCTCCCAACGTGTGCCAGTCACCTCCGAGACGCTCCGGGCTCAGGGCGACCTCGGCCAACGGTTCTCGCCGGCCGCCGACGAGCAGTGGCTCCGTCCGTTCCTCGAGATCCCCGAGTCGACCTCGCAGCGAACGCTCGACCTCGCCGCGGAGCTCCGCGACGATCGGTCGACCTACGACACGATCCGCGCCTACGAGGCGTGGATCGCCACCAACACGGTGTACGACCTCGACGCACCGATCCCGGCGCCCGGGGCGGACGCGGTCGACGACCACCTGTTCGTGTCGCAGCGCGGCTTCTGCGAACAGATCTCCTCGTCGCTCGTCGTCATGCTCCGCTCCCAGGGAATCCCGACTCGGCTCGCCACCGGCTACATCCCGGGCGACCGCGACCGGATCTCCGGCGTGTGGGAGGTCCGCGCCCGTCACGCCCACGCCTGGGTCGAGGTGTGGTTCCCCGAGACCGGCTGGCAGGCCTTCGACCCGACCGCCGACGTGCCCCTCGCCGGAGAGACCGACCGCGGATCGGTCGGTGGCGACGTTCTGACTGCGGCGATCGGATCGGTCGCGGAGCGCCCTGTCGAGATCGGTGCCATCGTGGCCGCCGGCGCCGGCGTGACGCTGCTGCTGCGGCGCTGGAAGGCGTCGGTCGCCCGCCGCCGACGCGGCCGCTGGGGAGCCCTGCACGACGACGTCCTGGGGCTGCTCGATCTCGTTCCCGCCGATCGACGTCCCGCTGTTCCCACCGCTCCGGCGATCGCCGACGCCGTCGGTCGAGAGCTCGGTCCCGAGGAGGCGTCGATGGCCGGTCGAGTCGCCGAGCGACTCGACCGCGTGATCGCGGATCCGACGTTCGACGCGACCGACGACGAGGTCTACGCCGAGACGCGCCGAGACGTCGCTGCGATTCGACGACGGCTCGCCGAGCTCAGCCGGACCGCTTCGAGCTGATCTTCGCCTGGAGTGCTGCGAGCCTCTCGGCGAACCACGGCTGACGGGTGCTCCAGAGCTGAGGCTCGAGTTCGCGCTCGACGGCTGCGGGATGATCGTCGATGTCGGCCATGGCCTGGATGGTCGCCTTCGTCGTGATCACGAGCTCGCGTGGTGCCGATGCGGCGCGCGCCGCCATGTCATGGGCGACCTGCGCGAGCTCGTCGCGGGGCACCGACCGATATGCGAGGCCGACCCGCTCGGCCTCCTTGCCGCCGAGGATCTGGCCGAACACGATCGATGCCATCGCTGCCTGCGGTCCCGCGATCCGTCGGAACATCCACGTGTGTCCACCGCCCGGGTGGATGCCGAGATCGAGGAAGCGGGTGTCGATCCTCGCCTCGTCGGCGATGATCCGCACGTCGCAGCCGAGGGCGAGGTTGGCGCCGGCACCCACGGCGGCGCCGTTGACCGCGGCGATGGTGGGCAGCGGACTCCGGGCGATGCGGAGGAAGCCCTCGTAGATGTTCTTGAGGCTGTCGCCCGTGGCTTCCGACAGGTTCCCGAGGTTGGCACCCGCGCAGAACGCCGGAGGTGCACCGGTGACGACGAGCGCGCCGACGGTCTCGTCGGCTTCGAAGGACTCCATCGCCGCCACGATCTCCTCCACCATCGGGGCGGTCATCGTGTTGCGCTCCTCGGGGTTGTTGAGGGTGAGCGTGGCGACGCCGTCGGTGATGTCGGTGAGCACGTGAGCCATCGGCTGATCATGTCAGCCCGACCCTCGAGGCACCGCAGCGCGTCCGCTCGACGACTGGAGGCCGTGGCGGCGCCGCACCCCGGTCCGGGTCGCTAGCGTGCTGCGCCGATGTTGGATCACGTCTTCACCGATGCGATCAGCGCACTCCGCGACGCGTTCGAGGCGGCGTTCCTCGA
>JBCCTP010000281.1:0-6366 GCA_039198505.1 Actinomycetota bacterium
ATTCCAGGCCGACAGGGTCGACGACACGGACGGGGACGATGACTCGGCCGACTCGGCCGACTCGGCCGGCACGCGGATGGAGGTCGCGACGTGAGCGGTTCGTTCCTCGCCCTCGCCACGTTCGCCGCCGTCGCGATCGCGGGTCTCGCCACCGTCGTCGTGGCGCTGCGGATGCACCGGACCAATGAGGCGCTGCGCGCCGATCTCGAGCGGGCCCTGAGCTCGGTGACCGAGATCCATCGCGAGACGCTCGACTCGCTGTCGAGCGCTGTGGTCGTGCTCGACGACGACGGCCAGGTCGTGCTCGTCAATCGTGTCGCGGCTCGTCTGCTGGGCCGGTTCGTCGCCGGCAACTCCACGGGCGGAGGACAACCGTTCGGGCCGTCGCTCCCGCCGGTGTTCGGCGTCGACGGACAGCCGCGTCGTCTCGACGCCGACGAGCTGCTCGCGGTGCTCGAGAGTGGCCGAGCGACCGAAGGCGAGCTGATCGGGACCCGTCTGGCCGACGGCGTGCATTGGTTCGAGTGGAGTGCCACACCGGTGCACGACTCGCTCGAGCACCGCCGTCTGGTGGTGCTCGTGCTCCGCGAGGTCACCAGCGAGAAGCGGCTGAACGAGCAGCTCGAGATGGAGCGCACGCGGTTCCGTCTGGCGTTCGAGGAGGCGCCGATCGGCAAGGCGATCGTCGCGGCCGACGGCACGTTCGTCGAGATGAACCGCGCCGTGTGCGACCTGCTCCGACGATCGCGGTCCGAGCTGTTCGGCTGTCGCTTCCAGGACATCACCCACCCCGACGACCTCGATGCCGACCTCGCCCTGCTCCAGCAGCTCGTCGACGGTCGGGCCGACAACTACCGGCTCGAGAAGCGGTACCTCAGCCCGACGGGAGAGGTGATCCACGCGCTCTTGAGCGTGTCGGCCGTCCGACCGGAGACCGGCGAGATCTACTTCATCGCGCAGATCATCGACCGCCGCGAGCAGAAGGAGGCCGAGACGCTCCATGCCGAGGCCCTGGAACGCGAGCGCGAGATCGTCCGGTCGCTGCGCGAGTTCTCCTCGGCGAAGACCAACTTCGTCTCCACCGTGTCCCATGAGCTGCGCACACCGTTGACGAGCATCCTCGGCTACGTCGAGATGCTGATCGACGAGACGGGCGGCGAGCTCAACGAGACGCAGGAGGAGATGCTGGGCGTCGTCGAGCGAAACGGTCGTCGCTTGCTCGAACTCATCGAGGACCTGCTGACCGTCACGACCATCGACGCGCACTCGCTCTCGCTCCAGACCGACCCCGTGTCGATCGCCGAGGTGGTCGACGCGGTCGGGGAGTCGATGATGCCGATCGCCGGGCGCAACGCCGTGTCGCTCGACATGCCGATCCGGACCGACGGAGCGGTCGTGCTCGGTGATCGGGGTCAGCTCGAGCGCGTGCTGACGAATCTGGTGTCGAACGCCATCAAGTTCACACCTGCCGACGGGCGCGTGGCGATCGACGTGTCGGCCGGCGACGAGCACGTCACGGTCAGCGTGACCGACACCGGGGTCGGCATCCCCGAGTCGGAGCAGGAGCAGGTGTTCGAACGCTTCTTCCGTACGACGTCGACCCATCACCAGGCGGTTCCGGGAACCGGTCTGGGGCTGTCGATCGCGTCCGATCTCGTCGAAGCGCACGGGGGCACGATCCGGCTCTCGTCGGAACCGGGGGTGGGGACGCACGTGTGGTTCACGCTCCCGCTCGAAGGCGCGTCACTCGTCGAGCCGTTGGAGCCGCTGGACACGTCCGACCCGGTCGTCGAGGTGATCGGCGACGCTGCGGCTCCGCCGACCGACGAACCCGTGGCTGAGACGCTGTCAACCGTGGGCTGACGGCCGTACGCTCCCCCGATGGAGCGGGGCAGGAGCAGGCGGGCGTCGTGATCGCCGCCGGGCTTCCGTGGCCGACGTGGCAGCAGTCGCTGGTGTTCGCTCTCCTCTGCACGGCCGGCTGGTACGTCGTGCGCCGTCGCCCGTCGTCTCGTGCGACCGTCGTGCTGCTGCCGGTTCTCCACGAGCTCGCGGTGATCGGCGCCTTGTACACGCTCTGGCGGACGCTCAAGAAGCTGCCGCTCGCGCAGACCGAGTTCGCCATCGAGCGGGCGCGGGACATCCACGAGTTCCAGCAGGCGATCGGCCTGCCGAGCGAGCTGGGTGTGAACGAGCTCGCGCTGAACAACGACTGGCTCGGCTGGATCTCGTCGGCGTACTACGCGGGCATGCACATCCCGGGAACGATCGCGTTCCTGATCTGGATGTTCTGGCGCCATCGCGATTCGTACGGACCGTGGCGCACGGTGCTGGCGCTCACGACCGCCGGATGCATCGCGATCCGGTTCGTCCGGGTCGCGCCGCCGAGGTTCCTTCCCGACCTCGGCTTCGTCGACGTGACCGTCATCCACGGGATGGACGTGTACGGCCCCGTCGGGACCGGCGTCTCCGGCCAGTTCGTGGCGATGCCCTCCATCCACGTCGCATGGGCCGGAGTCGTGGCGTTCGGTGTGATCGCCGCCAGCCCGAGCCGGTGGCGATGGGTCGCCGCGCTGCACCTCCCGATCACGATCTTCGTCGTGTCGGCCACCGGGCACCACTGGTGGCTCGACGGCATCGTCGGCCTCGCCATCGTGGTGGCGGCCATCGCGATCGACCGGACGATCCGGAGGTGGATCGCCCGGTCGGGCCGTGATCGGGATCGTGATGGGACGGGCGACGCTCAGGCGGTCGCCCAGACGAGCACTTCGGCGCCCTCGTCCCCGGCGACCAGCGAGAGGCCGTCGGCCTCGGTCAGCCGTGCGGCGTCGCCGCGGCCGAGCGAGTCCGGCGTGCCCTCGCCCGCGAGCTCGGCCGAGCCGAGCGGCACGAACACGTGGACGTGACGGGCGCCCGGAACCACGACTCGCTCACCGGCTGAGAGACGTCCGCCCCACAGCACTGCGTCCTTCTGGCGAATCGAGATCGCCGAGTCGTGGCCCTGCCCGGAGGCGATCGGCACGAGTCCGCCCTTCGACAGCTCGCTGTTGATGTCGAGCTGTTCGTAGCCGGGGTCTATCGACTCGGTGTCGGGATGCACCCACATCTGCACGAAATGGACGTCGTCGCTGCCCGAGTTGTTCATCTCCGAGTGCCAGATGCCGGTGCCGGCCGACATCCGCTGGGCGAGTCCGGGGTAGATGATCCCGCGGTTCTTCTCGGAGTCCTTGTGCTCGAGTTCACCGTCGAGCACCCAGGTGATGATCTCCATGTCGCGGTGCGGGTGCGTGTCGAATCCCGTCCCGCCCTTCACGACGTCGTCGTTGTTGACGAGCAGGAGTCCGTGACCCGTGTTCGTCGGGTCGAAGTGGCCGCCGAAGGAGAACGAGTGCTTCGAGTCGAGCCAGCCCGCACGGGTGTGGAAGCGCTGGTCGGCTCGTCGGATGTCGATGGTCGGTGCGGTCATGCCAGGTACAACTCCTTGTGCCCACAACAATATTCCCGGAACGGGCTGTTTCGTTCAGCGGGTGTCGGCGAGGGCGAGCTCGGCGCGACGCTCGCGCTCGATGATCCTGGCGTGGGTCGCAGCGGCCGAGCGATGGGTGCCGACGGCGATGCGATCGGCGATCGCGTGCCCGCGTGCGACGGCGGGTCCGATCAGGGCCGCGACGATCACGGTGCCCACCCCGGCTGGTCCGCCGAGCGCCACGCCGATCGCGACCCACGTGAGCTCGATCCCGGTGCGCACGAGGGTGTCGGGGCGTCCGGTGCGATCGGCGGCCGCCGACGCGAGGAGTTCACCAGTGCCGGCCCCGAGCCCCGAGACGATGAGCATGCCCGAGCCGAGGCCGATCAGTGCGATGCCGATGAGCTGGAGAGGGACCTGGGCCACGACCGCGGTCGGGCGTGCGACGAGGTCGAGTCCGGCGAGGGTCGTCTCGATGAGCGGTCCGATGAGGAACGGCGCGGCGATCGTGCCGGGACCCGGGCGACGTCCGAGAAGCGTCGCCACTGCGAGCATCGTCGCGACCGTGCCCCACAGAGCGAACGTGAAGGCGACGCCGGTCTGCTGTGAGACGGCGCCGATGAACACGTCGAGCGGTCCGGCCCCGAGACCGAGCCAGAGAGTGAGTGCGACGCCGCCGGCGATGAGTGCGGAGCCGGCACCGAGGTACGCGGCCCGAGCCGTGGTCGTGAGGGCGCGCCGAGGTGCGCCCGAGGCGAGGACCGCCGCCACGGCGCCGGCGCGAGACCAGGCTCGATTCGTGATGCGGCGGGGCCGCACGTGGTGACTCACGCGGAGAGTGTCGGCATCGCGATCCGCTCCGACGACGTGTCTCCGGACACGTGATTCAGAGTTCGCGCGTGATCGCGTCGAGCAGGTCGTCGTACGCCGTGAACGCTCGGTACTGCGGGAACTCGGCGATCACGTTGGCCGGCGCCCGGAACAGGAATCCGGCGTGGGCGGCGGCGAGCATCGTGGTGTCGTTGTACGAGTCCCCCGCGGCGACGACCCGGTAGTTCAGCGAGCGGAACGCCTCGACGGCGTGCCGCTTCTGGTCGGGCTGACGAAGCCGGTAGTCGGCGATGCGGTCGGTCGCCTCGTCGACGACGAGTTGATGGCAGAAGATCGTCGGCCAGTCGAGCTGACGCATGAACGGCGTGCCGAACTGATCGAACGTGTCGGAGAGGATGACCACCTGCATGCGTGTGCGCAGCTCGTCGAGGAACTCCTTCGCACCGGGCAACGGCTCGAGGCCGGCGATCACGTCGCTGATCAGCGACATGGTGAGTCCGTGCTCCGCCAAGAGGTCGAGCCGGTACCGCATGAGCACGTCGTAGTCGGGTTCGTCGCGGGTGGTGCGGGTGAGGCCCTCGATGCCGGTCCGCTCGGCGACCGCGATCCACACCTCGGGGATCAGCACCCCCTCGAGGTCGAGGGTCACGATCGTCTGCGTCGGCCCGTCACCAGTCATCGCGAAGAGTGTGAACGACAGTGTGGGTCAGGCACAAAGTGTCGCCGCGGTGGCTCGCCCCTCGACTCAGGTCGTGACGTGGGTGATCGGAACCTGGGGGCGTTCGGGAGGCGCGGGCGCGCCGTCGGGCCAGCCGAGGTAGATGATGCCGACGAGGCGGTCGGTCGGATCGAAGCCGCACAGGTCGAGGACGCGGGGCGGGTACGTGAGCGCCGGCGTCGACCAGAAGCTGGCGAGGCCCATGGCCGTCGCGCCGAGCAGCAGGTTCTGGATCCCCGCGGCCACCGCGTCCCGGTTCTCGGCGTCGAGCATCGGGTTCTCGTGCGGTGCGCAGCCGACGACGAGCACGGCGGGGGAGCGCAGGTACTTTCCGGCGGTCTTCAACCGCTTCACCTCGTCGCCGAAGTCGGCGGCGACCATGTCCTCGACCATCGTCTCGCCGAGCGTCGCCCGGCCCTGGTCGGTGAACAGTGCGAAGCGCCACGGCCACGTCTTCTTGTGATTCGGGGCCCACGTGGCGAGACCGCACAGCTCCGCGATCATGTCGAGCGGCACCGGACGATCGCGCTCCATCAGCAGGCTCGTCCGCCGGCTCCGGATCACGTCGGTCACGGTGTCGAGCGCCGTGCGCGGGTCGACTCCGTCTTCGGGGATGCCGAACGCGTCGGTCATCGGGTCATCATGCCGTCCCGCTCGGTGCCTGACACCAGACGGGACGTCAGGGTTTCTTGGCGCGGCTGGGCTGGACCCTCGGTGCCTCGTTCGGCATCTTCGGGTACACCGGTGGCCACGGGGCATCGGGCACACCGTCGGCCAGTGCGTTCGCGAACCGCTCGACCAGCGGCGTGATGTCGCACGGTGCGTCGTCCATGAGCTCCCACGGATCGCCACGGAGCGCCACTCGGTGCGGGACCGTGTCGATCGTGAGCGTGGCGGGATCGATCGCGTCGAGTTCGTCCCACGAGAACGGCGCCGACACCTGCGCCCCCACCCGCGGTCGCACGCCCCACGCACCGAACAGATTCTTGTGCGGAGCGTTCTGGTTGAAGTCGACGAAGACCCGGTCGCCCCGCTCCTCCTTCCACCACTTCTCGGTGAACAGGTCGGGATGTCGCTCGGCCAGCTCGCGGGCCAGTGCCACGCAGGCGCCGCGCACAGCGAACGAGTCCCACCCCGGTTCGACCCGGACGTACACGTGGATGCCTTTCGACCCGGTGGTCTTGGGGAACCCGAGCATCCCGTACTCGGCGAGGTAGTCCCGCGTGATGCCGGCGGCCTCGCGCACCATCTCGAACGTGGCGCCGTGCGCCGGATCGAGGTCGATGCGCAACTCGTCGGCGTCGTCGGGCTCGTCGGCGCGGAACTGCCACACGTGGAGGCCCAGCACACC
>JBCCTP010000282.1:0-6359 GCA_039198505.1 Actinomycetota bacterium
AGTGCAGCTTCGACCGATGCGAGATCCACCACCTCGACGACTGGACCGAACGCAACGGTCCGACCGACCTCGACAACCTGCTGCCGCTGTGCAGCTACCACCACCATCGGTGCCACGAAGGGCGATGGCGATTGTCGCTCGACCCGGTCGACCGACGGCTCACGGTCACACTGCCCGACGGCACGCACCATTCCAGCGCCCTCCCCGACCTTCTCGCCGAGCGGGAGGCCCGACGACGAACCGAGCCGCCCTCGGCGGCCTGACCCAGGAGACCTGCGAGCGCGGTCGGTGCTGCCCGACGAGCAGGCTGAGCGCGCCCTCGCCGACCGCCAGTCGTGTGAAGATCTCCTCAAGACGAACTGGCCCACTGCCGAATCACGGCACGAGATGTCGACCGTCCCCACTCCCCTGCGCCGATGAGCCCCGACACCCCGATGAGCGACGCTCCGTCCCGGAGGCGACGCCAGACGCGAACGAACGTGAGCCGCCGACTCGCGCTGGTCGCGGCACTGATCGTGACCGCGCTGTTCGTCGCCGGACCGACCGCCGCCCCCTCGACCGCCGAGGCGGCCGACGACACCAACCGGTACGTCCCGCTCACGCCGTGCCGACTCGCCGACCAGCGAGTCGGACAGAACCTCGTCGGCTTCGGCGACGGCATCGCCCGCGTCGCCACCGACCGGTGCGACATCCCCGCCGAGGCATCGGCCATCGTCGCCTACCTCACCATCGCCGGGCCCTCGGCGAACGGCTGGCTGGTCACCCATCCCACCGGCACGTCTCGCCCGAACTCCGCCCAACTCAACTGGAACGCCGGCGTGGTACGCGGCAACACCGCCACGATCACGCTCGGCAACGGCGGGTCGTTCGACCTGTACAAGAGCGACGGTTGGGGCAGCGGCAACGTCGTGATCGACGTGGTGGGTGCATTCGTTCCCGCCGCCACCTCGACCTCCGGTCGACTGGTCGGGATCTCCCCCGGCCAGCGACTCCTCGACACGCGCGAATCGGGCCGACCTCTGACCGACGAGGTCGTGCGCATTCCGCTTCCCGCGGGTGTGCCCGCCGACGCATCGGCGCTCGCCGTCACGGTGACGGCCATCAACGTCCGGATCCCCGGCTTCTACACCGCCTACGCCGCTGGCACCGAGGCTCCGTTCGTGTCGATGCTCAACACCGACCGCGGAGGGCAGTTCCGAGCGGCGTCGACCATCGTTCCCGTCAACGCCGACGGGTTCGACCTGGTCGTCTCCGGGTCGTCCAACGTGGCCGTCGACGTGACCGGCTGGTTCACCGGCGAGTCCGCCGACGACTCCTCCGACGGACTCTTCGTGCCGCTCCCGCCCACACGTCTCCGCGACACCCGGCCCGAGCAGGCCCCCATCTGGGGAGGCGGTGCGATCGAGGTCGGTCTCGACCCCGCGGCCATCGGCGGGGCGGCGGCCATCGCGGCGAGCACCACGATGGTGGGCGTCGACGTGCGCGGATTCACGACCTCGTACGCCGCTCGCACCGACCGCGGACCGATCTCCACCGGGTACGGCGAGGCCGCCGAGCTGACCGCCCAGTTCGGCATCGTGCCCGTCTCCGCCAGCGGTCTCGAGGTGTACTCGGAGAACGCGACCGACCTGACGGTCGACGTGTCCGGCTGGTTCACCGGCTCGCCGGTGGCGGCCACCCGATCCGGCCCGGCACCGAACGCCGTCCCGCGCCAGCGCGTCGCCGTGATCGGAGATTCGATCCTCGACGGCATCCGCCGCAACCGGGGCTTCGGGGCGCTGCGCGGAGCGTCGTTCGAGGTCCGGGGTGAGTCGTGCCGACGACTCGGCGCCCGTCCGTCGTGCGGCGGGATCTTCGATCGCTTCCCGTTCACCGCCGCCGAGACCCTCGCATCCCAGCCCTACGGTGCGTTCGACATCGCCGTCATCAACACCGGGTACAACGACGTTCCGACCAACATCGAGCGAAGCATCCCCATGATCATGAACGCCGCCCAGCAGATCGGGGTGCGACGGGTCATCTGGTTCACCTACGCCCGCGACGAGCCGACCGACAAGGGGATCGAGCTCGGCGGACAGTTGTACGCGCCGCACAACGCCGCGCTCCGGGCCGCGGCTGCCGACGACCACCGACTCGTCGTCGTCGACTGGGGGGCCGTGTCCGACGCGAGCTTCCACTGGACCGACAGCGACGGTCTGCACCTCGCGGGCCCCGGCGGTCGTGCGCTGTCGGACTTCATCTCCCGCTCGGTCGCCCACGTGGTCGGGCGGCCGTGCCCGATGCCGTGGGCACCCTTCGAGGCGATCGAGTCGCCCTGTGGCGACCCCGGGCTGCGAGCTCCGATCGACCCCGTCGCGCTCTATCCGGTGTTGATCCCCAACCCGTGCGTCGACGTCGGCTCGAAGCCCGAGACGATCTGCCGCACCGACAGCTGACCCGGCTCCGCCCGACGGGCCGAACTCAGCCGAGTCCGCACACCAGATCGCGGTGCAGGCACGAGGCGACCTCGCGCTCGAGCTTCTCCTGATCCCACGTGTTCCAGAAATCGGCGTGGGCCGTGGTCAAGTCACCCGAGCTGAACGACAGTCCGTCGGGGTCGACCGGCGGCCAGTCGACCCCGAGCAGCAACTGCGGCAGCGCGATCGGATGTGAGTCGGGACAGCCGTCGTCGCTGTACCGCACGTGTGCCCCAGCACCGAACGTGTTGACCCGGTTCCCATCCCAGCAGTCGGGGAACGTGATCCACATCCTCAGCGTCGACGACTCCGAGCACGACGGCGGGGTCTCCTCGCGCCGAGCGCCCGATCCGCAGCCCCACGCGACGATCGACGTGTCGACGTCGTCGGCTCCCTCTGCGTCGCCGGCGATCATCGTGAACGCGGGCGGATACGCCACCACGTCGGTCGGAGCGACGCCATCGCCGGGTCGGTAGTACGCCGTCATTCCGAGCGTGTCGATCCGCGAACCGTCCTCGGCGAGCAGGGTCGGCGTCCAGTAGGCCGCCGTGTCCAGCGGCTGGTCGCAGCTCGTGTCGGCGCCGATCGCCCGCTCGTAGCCAGGGTCGGAGTCGACCGCCCGATTCCCGAAGAACTGGTGCTGATGGCTCGCACCCGGCTGCCAGGGCAGCACGATCGGGTCGTCGAACGCGATGTGGCTGAGCTCGCAGTGCACGACGAACTGAGCCACCCGACCCTGCGGCCCTCGGCGCTCGGGATCGATCTCGTCACCGCTCGATCCGGCCGAACCGGTGGAGCCTCCGTCGGAACTGCAGGCCACGACGAGCAACGCGAACCCCGCCACGATCACCCGACCCACCACGGCTCCGAGACTACGAGGCCCACCGGCAGCGTCCCGCTCGGTGCCAGACACCCCGCAAGGCGTTTCGGAAGGGTTCAGCGGTCGCGGCGGTCGATCGGGTCGAAGGCGTCGCGGAGGCCGTCGCCGAGGAAGTTGACGCACAGCACGGTCGTGAGGATCAGCAATCCCGGGAACCAGACGAGCCAGGGAGCGGTCTGCACGTACCCCTTCGAGCCGGCGAGCATGTTCCCCCACGTCGGTGTCGGCGGCTGGATGCCGAGCCCGAGGAACGACAGCGCCGACTCGAGGAGGATCGCTGCTGCGACCGTGAGCGTGAGGTTCACGACGACCGGACCGACGATGTTGGGCAAGACGTGGCGGACGATGATCCGAAGCGGGCCCGCGCCGGTAGCTCGCGCCGCCATCACGAAGTCCTGCTCACGGACCGACAGGGTCGCGCCCCGCACGATCCGGGCGACCCCCATCCACGTGATCGCCGACACGAGGAGCACCACGGTGATGATCGAGTCGCCGAAGATCCGAGCAGCGACGATCAGGAAGATCAGTGCCGGCAGCGCGAGCGCGAAGTCGGTCAGCCGCATCAGCACGGCGTCGACGAACCCGCCGAGGTAGCCGGCGACCGTCCCGACCGCCACGCCGACCACTCCGCCGACGATCGCCACGCCGAAACCGACGGACAACGACACCCGCCCCCCGTAGAGCAGGCGCGACAACTGGTCGCGACCCAGCGAATCGGTGCCGAGCAAGTAGTCGCCGTTCGGCGACGAGAACTGGTCCGACAACTGCTGGTCGGTGAAGTCGTACGGGGCGAGCCACGGAGCGGCGAGGCAGACGACCACGAGGGTCAGCAGGATCACAGCCGACACGAGCGCGGTGCGGTGTCTCCGGAAGCGGCGCCAGACCATCCGGGCCTGCGTGACGGCCTCCGTCGCATCAACCGGTTCGACCGGGTCGCGCCTCTCGTCCGACACCGACGGCTCGTCGATCTCCGAGGGTTCACCGGGTTCGACGGGTTCGCCCAGACCGGTGCGCGCCCGCGACAGCACGCGACGGACCTCAGGCATACCGGATCCGCGGGTCGAGGAACGTGTAGACGAGGTCGGCGAGCAGGTTGAAGACGATCACGGCCGACGCGGTGATCATCAGCCATGGAAGGATCACCACGTAGTCGCCCGACTGGAGCGCATCGAGGAACAGCGGCCCCATCCCCTGCCACTGGAAGATCGTCTCGGTGATCACGAGGCCACCGACGAGTGCGCCCATGTCGTTGGCCAGCTGGGTCGACACCGGGATCATCGCGTTGCGCATCCCGTGCCGCCGCACGACCGTCCGCTCCCGGAGCCCCTTCGCACGCGCCACCCGCACGTGATCGGCGTTGAGAGCGTCGATCATCGAGGCCCGCATGAAGCGGCTGTACACGGCGATCAGCTGGACCGACAGCACGAGCGCAGGCAGCGCAAGGTGACGCAGCCGATCCATCAGGTCGAACCCGGTCGTGCCCGGCGAGCGCATGCCCGACGTGAACAGCACCGGCCCGTCGAGCCCGAACCAGTCGACGAGGTACAGCCCGAAGAAGAGCTGGAGCATGATCGCGAACCAGAAGTTCGGCATCGACAACCCGAAGAACGCCGCGCCGGTCGCACCGGCGTCGAGGAAGCTCCCCCGTCGACGGGCGGCGATGACCCCGATCGACACCCCCACGACGAAGCTGAAGACGATCGCGGTGAACCCGAGCACGGTCGTGTTCCACAGCGCGGTCCTCAGCTGCGGCCACACCTCTCGGTTCGACACGAGCGAGCGACCGAGGTCGCCCTGCAGGAAGTTGCCGAGCCAACGCAGGTACTGCTCGGTCGGCGAGTCGTCGAGTCCGAGCTGTTCGCGATACCGGGCGATGTCCTCGGCCGAGACCCGCGGGTTGCTTCGGATCCCGGCCTCCGGGCTCGACACCGATCGGGTCGCGATGAACGAGAGGATGCTCGTCGCCAGCAGGAGTGGGATCGCCACGGCGAACCTCCGGACGACGAGGGCGATCACAGGCTCGCCCTCGTCATCCGAAGGTCGTTCGGCGACCGGTTCACGTCACTCGACGAGGAACCAGTCGTACATGTTGGCGAAGCCGCCGTAGCTGCTCGCCGTGAAGTCGCCGATCGGGCCGCCGAGGCGGTCGCTCCTCCAGGCGGTGAGGTTGGGGAGCTGGTACAGCGGGATCCACGGAACGTCGGCTCGCACGAGCGCTCCGATCTCCCGGATCGTCGCCAGACGCTCCTCGGGGTCGAGCTGCTGGTCCGACAAGAGCGCCAGGTCGGTGACCTCCTGGTTGTCCCAGGCGATGCTGTTCTGCCCGGCGAATCCGTTGTCCTCGCTCGGGATCTGGCTCCGGTCGTAGATGGTCGTGACCGACGGATCGGGGCTCGCCACCTGGGCGTACAGACCCATCCCGAAGTCGAGCGTCGGGAGGCGGTTCTGGAAGAGCTCGCCGGCGTCGAGGTTGTTGATCACGAACCGGATGCCGAAGTCGGCGACCTGCTCCTGGACCAGTGCCTGGACGTCCTCACGGCGACGGTTCCCGGCGACCGTGTTCCACTCGATCTCGAAGATCTCGCCGTCCTTCTCCCACACCCCGTCGCCGTTGCGGGCCCACCCGGCGTCGGTCAGGATCTGCTCGGCTCGGTCGAAATCCTGCTCGGCGTCGGCGAAGTCGGTGCCGCACCACTCGCCCACGTTCGGCACCCAACCGCCGCACTGCAGGACCTCGGCGCCCGGATCGACCGGCGCCATCACCGTGTCGACGATCTCCTGACGATCGATCGCGTACAGCAGCGCTTCACGCACCGCCGGGTCGGCGAGGATCGGCGACTGCGGCGACTGCTGGTTCATCCAGAGACCCTCGAACACGACGCCTCCGGCGAGCGTGAACTCGATCGAGTCGTCCGACAAGCGCTCGGTCACCCCGGGCGACGGCTGGGGGAAGATCGCCGACACCTCGCCGGTCTGCAGGGCGATGATCTCGGTGTCGGTGTCCTCGCGCGGGACGAACGTGA
>JBCCTP010000283.1:0-6358 GCA_039198505.1 Actinomycetota bacterium
AACGTCGCGCAGGTGTTCCTCACCGACGAGGCGTGGCACGGCACGCTCGCCGGCATCGCGGCGGCCCTGCGATCGGGTGGTGTGTTCGTGTTCGAGACACGCGATCCCGCACGCCGTGCCTGGAACGGGTGGACGTCCGACCGGGCGCCGGTGACGAGAGCGGGGCCGGAGGTGGGCACGGTCGAGCAGACGATCGACCTGATCGAGGTCGCGCCGCCCTTCGTGACCTTCGAGATCCGGTACCGGTTCCTCGACAGGGATGATGCCGTCCGGTCGTCGAGGTCGACGCTGCGATTCCGCGACCGAGAGGACCTCGACTCGTCACTCGACCGGGCGGGGTTCGACGTCATCGAGGTCCGCGATGCGCCCGACCGTCCCGGACTGGAGTGGGTGTACGTCTGCCGACGACGCTGAACCGTCATGCACATCGAACTCACCGCGGTCATCGTTCGGGACTATGACGGGGCCATTGCGTTCTTCGTCGAGGCACTCGGGTTCGACCTCGTCGACGACTCGCCGTCGCTCACGAACGACGGGCGGCCGAAGCGTTGGGTCGTCGTCCGGCCACCGCAGCGCGAGGGCCGCGACCGCCCGGGAGCCGGGCTCCTCCTGGCCGAAGCCGACGGTGACGAGCAGCGTCGTGCGATCGGTCGGCAGTGGGCCGGGCGCGTCGGGCTGTTCCTCCACGTCGACGACTTCGATGCCCAGCACGCCCGCATGCTCCAGCACGGCGTCGAATTCCTGGAGGAACCTCGCCACGAGCCCTACGGCACCGTGGCCGTCTTCGTCGACGTGTGCGGGAACCGCTGGGACCTGCTCGGACCCAACTCTGCCGCAACCGACCCGGCGTGATCAGCGAGCGAACGCGGTGACGGTTTCGCTGGCGTCGAGCAGCCAGCCGGGGATCAGGCCGACGAGCAACGTGAACGCTGCAGCCGCCGTGATGGCGAGGCCGGCCGAGAACGGAACCGACACCGGACCGCTGTTCGGACCGTCGGCGTCGGGATCCTCCTGCCACACGCTGACCATGATCCGTAGATAGAGGAACGCCGCCACCACGGCCGACACCATGGCGATGATCGCGAGCGCGTAACTCTCCTCCTCGACGGCCGCCTGGATCACGCCGAACTTCGCGATGAAGCCGCTCGTGAACGGCACACCGGCCTGGGCGAGCAGGAACACCGTGAAGGCGATCGCCAACATCGGAGAGCGGCGGGACAGGCCCTTGAACGAGTCGAGCGTGGCACCGCGCCGACGGGCGACGACCGTGACCACGCCGAACGATCCGATGACGAGCACGGCGTACAGCAGCAGATAGGTCAGCACCGACGACATGCCCGAACCGGGCTCGAGATCGCCGGCCGTGTGGGCCGCCGCCTCGACGCCCACGAGGATGAACCCGGCGTGGCTGACCGACGAGTACGCCAGCATGCGCTTCACGTCGGTCTGCACGACCGCCAGGAACGACCCGACGACGAGAGACATCACGGCGAGCACCCAGATGACCGGACGCCAGTCGTCGCGGTAGAAGGGCAGCGCGATGACGAGGACGCGGAGCATCGCCCCGAACGCCGCCGCCTTGCCGGCCGAGGCCATGAACGCCGTCACCGGCGACGGTGCACCCTGATAGACGTCGGGCGCCCAGATGTGGAACGGCGCGGCCGCGACCTTGAACCCGAGACCCACGACGAGCAACGCGATGCCGGCGAGTGCGAAGGCGTCGTTGTCGGTGTCGAAGCCGCCCTGGAGCGCGGCGACCATCTCGGAGATGTTCGTCGAACCGGTGGCGCCGTAGATCAATGCGATGCCGTAGAGGAAGAACGCCGAGGCGAACCCGCCGAGCACGAAGTACTTCACGCCCGACTCACCGCTCGAATCGCTGCGCCGGTTCGAGGCTGCGAGCACGTACAGCGCCAGCGACAGCGTCTCGAGCCCGAGGAACAGCACGATCAGGTCGTTGGCCGACGCCATGACGATGCCGCCGACCGCCGCCACGAGGTAGAGCGCGTAGACCTCGGGGCCGTCGTTGGGGGTGTCGCGAAGGAACTCGTCGGTCAACATCGACACGAGCACGACCGCGACGCCGATGATGATCGTGGCGAGCATGGCGAACGTGTCGTAGGCCAACACACCGGCGACCAGCGTGCGTGTGCCCTCGTCGGTGATGTCGTCCCACTGGACCATCGCGAGCACGACGGCCGCTCCGGCGATCGAGGCCGACATCGCCGCATAGGCACCCTTCGGCCACGGCGGCGTCAGCGCACCGAGCACGAGCATCACGAGGGCGCCGCCGGCGAGAACGAGCAGCGGCGACAGGGCGAACCAGCCGACCTCGGGACCGCCTCCGGTCTCCTCGAGCGCCTGGGCGAGCACCGGAACGACCTGGGTTGCCACGGTCACGGTCATCCGTCGGCCTCCTCGTCCCCGGCTTCGTCATCGCCGTGGAGTTCGAACTCGCCGCGCTGCGTCGCGAGCTCGGGGACGTCGAAGCCCGAATGATCGGCGACGTGGGTGACCAGGCGATCGACGCTCGGCTCGATGCGGTCGAGCATCGGCTTCGGGTAGATCCCGACGAACACGATCGCGAGCAGGAACGGAACCAGCGTGAGCGCCTCGGTGGCGCGCAGCTCGGGGAACGACTCGTCGTCCTCGTTGGGCTCACCGTGGAAGACTCGCTGGTACGCCCACAGCAGGTAGAGGGCGGCGAGGATCACACCGGCCGTCGCCACGACCGCCCACCAACGGGCGGTCTGGAACGAGCCGAGCAGCACGAGGTACTCACCGATGAACCCGTTGAGGCCGGGCACGCCGATCGACGACAGCATCACGACCGTGAAGCCGGCGGCGAAGATCGGGGCGACCTTCTGGAGTCCGCTCAGCTCGGCGATCTCGCGCGTCTTGCGTCGCTCGTACACCCAGCCGACGAAGAGGAACAGCGCACCGGTCGACACACCGTGGTTGACCATCTGGATCACCCCGCCGGTGATCGCCTGCGACGTGAACGCGAACGTGCCGAGCACGATGAATCCGAGGTGTGCGACCGACGAGTATGCGACCAGTCGCTTGAGGTCGGTCTGCATCGTGGCGGCGATGGCGCCGTAGATGATGCCGATCACGGCGAGCGTGAGCCAGAGCGGCCGGCTCCACCAGGCGGCGTCGGGGAACAGGTACAGACCGAAGCGCAGCAGGCCGTACGTGCCGAGCTTCAGCATGACGCCGGCGAGGATGACCGAGCCGGCGGTGGGCGCCTGGGTGTGCGCATCGGGCAGCCACGTGTGCAGCGGCACGAGGGGCACCTTGACGGCGAACGCGATGGCGAACGCGAAGAACAGCCAGCGCCCCGTCGACGCGGCGAACTCGGCACCCTCGGCGATCTCGACGAGGTCGAACGTGACGCCACCGAGTTGGTCGCCGGCGATGATCGCCGTGGCGATGAGACCGACCAGCATGAACGCCGAACCGAACATCGTGTACAGGAAGAACTTCGTCGCGGCGTAGCGCCGCTCGGCGTATCCCCACCCGCCGATGAGGAAGTACATCGGCACGAGCACGATCTCGAAGAAGACGAAGAAGAGGAACAGATCGAGCGCGAGGAACGACCCCATCACGCCGGCCTGCAGCATCAACATCCACGCGAGGTACGGCTTCTCGTCGTGGTGCGGATCGATCCCCGCAATGGCGATCGGGAAGATCACGCCGGTCAGAACGACCAGGAAGATCGAGATGCCGTCGACACCGAGGTACCAGCCGATGCCCCACTGCTCGATCCAGTCGTGTTGCGACACGAACTGGAACCCGCCGGCGGCGTCGACTGCACCGGTCTCGAACGAGGCGAGGAGCCACACGGTCATCGCAGCGGTCACCACGCTGAACAACAGTGCGATCATCTTGGCGTACTCGGGCCGTGAGCGGCTGGTGAGCAGCACGGCGATCGCACCGATCATCGGCGTGAAGATCAACGCCGACAGGATCGGGAACGACGAGGCGCTCGAGGAGGCGGCTTCGACGGCGAGCATCAGAGCAGCCCTCTCACCACGACGAACCACGCCATGAGCAACACGACGCCCACACCGATGACACCCGCGTACTGGCGCACGTATCCGGTCTGGCCCTTGCGGATTTGGCCGGCGGTCTCACGCACGACCGTGGCCGTGCCGTTGACCGCGCCGTCGACGACATCCTTGTCGAAGTCGGCGGTGGCCTGGAAGGCCTGACGACCCGGTCGGCCCATGAACCACGAGATCGCTGCGTCGTAGCCCCATCCGTTCGCGAGGATCTCGGGCTCGTACGGCTTCGCACGCTTCTGCTGGTACACGGCCCACGCGGCAGCGATCCCGATGAGGGCACACGCGATGGCCACGTAGATGAGCAGCACCTTGTTGTCACTGGCGGTGGTGCCCTTGATGACCGCCTCGCCGATGCCGCGAGCCTCGGCTTCCTCACCGAACTCGACGACCGGGTGGAGCCAGTCGAGCAACTTGTGCTGCCAGTCCTTCGGGATGATCCCGAGCGTCGGCAGGTTGATCGCACCGCCGAACACCGACAGGAACGCGAGGACGACGAGTGGGATCGTCATGGTCGGGGGCGACTCGTGCGGCGTGAACTCGTGGTGGTCGGACTCCATCGTCTCGTGAGCGTCGGCGGCTGCGGCTGCGCCGACCGACTTGGGAGACGCACCCGCACCGACGAGCTCGGCATCGTCCGCGGCCGCATCGGCATCCTCGGCGTCGGCGTCGGCGGACTCGGACTCGCCGTCGTCACCCTCGGGAGCGGCCACCGCCTCGGCGTCGGGATCCTCACCCCACCGCGGCGTACCGAAGAAGGTCATCACGACCTGCCGGGTCATGTAGAACGCGGTGATGATCGCCGTGACGACGCCGATCGCGTAGAGCACCCACGACTCGGCGGCTGCATACAGCAGGACCTCGTCCTTCGACCAGAACCCGGCGAACGGGGGCACACCTGCGATGGCCAGCCAGCCGATGATGAACGTGCCCGCCGTGATCGGCATCACCTTGAGGAGCCCGCCCATCTTGCGCATGTCCTGCTCCTCGTGCATCCCGTGGATGACGGATCCGGAGCCGAGGAACAGCAGCGCCTTGAAGAACGCGTGCGTGACCATGTGGAAGATGGCGGCGACGTACGCGCCGGTACCGACCGCCAGGAACATGTACCCGAGCTGCGACACGGTCGAGTACGCCAGCACCTTCTTGATGTCGTTCTGGGCGAGGGCGATGGTGGCGGCGAACAGCGCGGTGAGCGCGCCGATCCAGGCGATGAGCGTGGGGATCCAGTCGGCCGCCACACCGAGCACCGGGTTGACGCGCACCATGAGGAACACGCCGGCGGTGACCATGGTGGCCGCGTGGATGAGCGCCGACACGGGCGTGGGCCCGGCCATGGCGTCGGGGAGCCACACGAACAGCGGCAGCTGGGCCGACTTGCCGACCGCGCCCAGGAAGAGCAGACCGGCGATGCCGGTCGCCGTGGCCTCGGTGAGTGTGCCGGCCAAGGCCGACTCGTTGAGCACGGCGTAGTCGACCGAGCCGACCGCACCGAACGCGAGGAACATCGCCAGCATCACGCCGAAGTCGCCGACCCGGTTGGTGACGAACGCCTTCTTGCCGGCCGTGGCGTTGGCATCCTTCGTGTGCCAGAACGAGATGAGGAGGTACGAGCACGTGCCCACGCCTTCCCACCCGAGGAATGTGACGAGCAGGTTCGAGCCGAGGACGAGCAACGTCATCGACAGCACGAACAGGTTGAGGTAGAGGAAGAACTTCGAGAACTTCGGGTCCCCGTGCATGTACCCGATCGAGTACAGGTGGATCAGGCTGCCGATGCCCGTGACGATCATCGTCATGAGCAGCGAAAGCTGATCGACACGGTAGGCGAAGTCGACGTGGAGGTCGCCGGCCTTCAGCCACGTGAAGTACCGGACCACTTCGCCCGGGAGCGTCCCCTCCGCGAGATCGGGGTTGACCTGGAAGCCGAAAAAGAGCGTCGCCGTGGCGCCGAACGGGATCGCGACCGCGAGGAACGCGAGGCCGCCAATGAGCTTCTCCTTGGTCCGCCACTCGGGCCAGAACAGCCCCATCATCCCGTTGATCGCCGCCCCGAAGAGCGGGAGCAGCAGGATGATCTGGACGAGCACTTTCGTTTCCATCAGTCGGGGACGGGGGTGAGTCTGGGCTCAGCGCCAGAGGCCTCTGGCGGCGGGGAGGCTAGCCGCGGAAGAGGTTGATCTCGTCGATGTTGAGCGTGAGCGTGTTACGGAACAGCGCGATCACGATCGCGAGTCCCACAGCGGCCTCGGCCGCGGCGACGCTCATGACGAAGAAGACCAGGATCTGGCCGT
>JBCCTP010000284.1:0-6328 GCA_039198505.1 Actinomycetota bacterium
GCTGCCCTTGAGCAGCTCGGCGAGCCCACAGGCGTACTCGATGTTCTCGAGGCCGCGGGCGACCTCGCCCCGAGCGTCGTCGAGCACCTTGCCGTGCTCGGCGGTCAGGCGCTTCGCGATCTCGTCGCCGGTGCGGTCGACCAGCTCGCGAAAGGCGAACATCAGCTTGGTTCGCTTGGCGATCGACACGTCGCGCCAGTCCTCGAAGGCCGAGGCCGCCGCAGCGATCGCTGCGTCGACGTCATCGACGCTCGCGAGTCCGAGCTCGGCGGTCTGCTCACCCGTCGCCGGGTCGAACACCGGCGACGTGCGGCCCGACGTGGCCGGGACGGACTCGCCGGAGATCAGGTGGTCGATGGTCTTCATGTCGTGGATGTCCTCTCCAGCTCGCTCGTGCTCGTCGGTCAGATCAGGTACTGGCTCGTGCTGCGGGGCAGGAAACTGCCGTCGGTCTTCGAACCGTGGTACTCGCCGCCGTCGACGATGACCTTGCCCTTCGACAGCACCGTGTCGACGTGGCCGGTGACCTCGATCCCCTCGTAGGCCGAGTGGTCGATGTTCATGTGGTGGGTGTCGACGCTGATCGTCCACGTGTGCTCGGGGTCGTAGAGCACGACGTCGGCGTCGGATCCCGGCTGGATCACACCCTTCTTCGGGTACAGACCCATCATCCGGGCCGGCGTGGTCGAGCACAGCTCGACCCACCGGGGGATCGTGATCTCACCTTGGTTCACGCCCTGGAAGATCATGTCCATCCGGTGTTCGACGCCGCCGATCCCGTTGGGGATCGCCCGGAAGTCGTTGAGGCCGAGTTCCTTCTGCTCCTTCATGCAGAACGGGCAGTGATCGGTGGACACGACGGCGAGATCGTTGGTGCGCAGACCGGTCCACAGTTCGTCCTGGTGGTGCTCGTGCTTCGAGCGCAGCGGCGTCGAACACACGTAGGCGGCGCCCTCGAATCCCGGCTTCCCGAGATGATCCTCGAGAGAGAAGTAGAGGTACTGCGGGCAGGTCTCGGCGAACACGTTCATGCCCTTGCCGCGGGCGATGGCGACCTGCTCGAGTGCCTCCTTGGCCGAGAGGTGCACGATGTAGAGCGGCGCCGCGCCGACCTTGGCAAGCTGGATCGCCCGGTGCGTCGCCTCGGACTCGAACTCGGCACGCCGGACGTAGCCGTGGTGGACCGGATCGGTGTCGCCGCGTTCGTAGGCCTGCTCGGCGAGGACGTCGATGGCGATGCCGTTCTCGGCGTGCATCATGATCAGCCCACCGTTGCCGGCGGCCTGCTGCATCGCACGGAGGATCTGGCCGTCGTCGGCGTAGAACACCCCGGGATAGGCCATGAACAGCTTGAAGCTGGTGATGCCCTCGTCGACCAGCGCATCCATCTCCTTCAGCGAGTCGTTGTCGACGCCGCCGATGATCATGTGGAAGCCGTAGTCGATCGCACAGTTGCCGGCTGCGAGAGCCAACCGGTCGTCGAGGCACTGGCGGACGTTCTCGCCGTACCGCTGGGTGGCGAAGTCGACGATGGTGGTCGTGCCGCCCCACGCGGCCGCCCGCGTGCCCGACTCGAAGTCGTCGGACGCCACGGTTCCGCCGAACGGCAGCTCCATGTGCGTGTGCACGTCGACGCCGCCCGGGACGACGAGCTTGCCGGTCGCGTCGATGACCTGCGCTCCGTCGGCCGCCGCGACCGCCGCGTCGCTGCCAGGGGCGAGGACGGCGGTGATGATCTCGCCGTCGATCAGGACCTCGGCCGGATCGGCTCCCGTGGTCGAGACGACCGTGCCGCCGGTGATGAGAATGCTCATGGGTGGTGACTCCCTTTGCTTTCCGCTGTGGTGATTCCGCTCGGTGGGTGCGTTGCTGTGTCCGGCCGGGTGTCGATCGTCACCCCGCCATCGCCGGTTGTGCCGCCGCGTCGACGGTGCGGATCGCGTCGACGAGTGCGCCGGCACCTTCGTCGATCTCGGACTCGGTCACGTCGAGCATCGGCGTGATGCGCACGACGTTGCCGTACAGCCCGCCCTTGCCGACCAGGAGTCCGTGGGCCTTGCACGCCTCGAGGATCTCGGCCGCCTTCGACGCGTCGGGTTCCCCGGTGGCGTGAACCACCGTCTCGATGGCCTTCATCAGGCCGCGTCCCCGCAGTTCGGCGATCCACGGCGTCTGGTCGACGACCGGGCCGACGATCGAGTCGAAACGCTCGCCCATCGCCTTCGCGTTGCCTTGGAGGTCGTTCGAGCAGACGTAGTCGATGGTGGCGATGCCAGCGGCTGCCGACAGCGGGTTGCCGCCGAACGTCGAGAACGACAGCGCCGTGATCGAGTCCATGATCTCGGCCCGGGCGACGACGCCCGCGAGGGTGATCCCGTTCCCGACGCCCTTGGCGAAGGTGAGGATGTCGGGCGTGATGCCGTGGGCCTCGTAGCCCCAGAAATGGTCGCCGGTGCGCCCCCAGCCGGTCTGGACCTCGTCGGAGATGAAGAGGATCCCGTGGTTGGAGAGGACCTTGTGCATCTCGCCGAAGAACCCGGCGGGCGGAACGGGGAATCCGCCGACGCCCTGGATCGGCTCTGCGATGAGGCAGGCGATGTCGCCCGCCGCGGTCATGTCGACGAGCTGTTGGAGATCGTCGACGCACGCCTGCGTGTAGGCCGCGTCGTCGAGGTCGCGGAACGGGCTGCGGAGCCGGTAGCCGCCCTGGACGAAGTTGACCGACAGGCCCGACGTGTCGGTGGATCGCCACGACGAATGCGACGTGATCGCCTGCGTGGTGAACGACCGACCGTGGTAGCTGTTCCGCATGGCCAGCACCTGGTTCGAGTTGCGGTAGCTCGTCGACAGCAGGATCGCCGTGTCGTTCGCCTCGGACCCGGACGTGGTGAAGAACACCCGCGCGTCGGGGATCCCCGACAGCTCGCCGATCGTCTCGGCGAGCTCGATCATCGGCTCGGACAGGTACAGCGTCGAGGTGTGCATCACCTTGGCGACCTGCTCCTGCACGGCCGCGACGATGCCGGGGTTCGCGTGACCGACCATGGTGGTGAGCACACCGCCGAAGAAGTCGAGGTACTTCGTGCCCTCGACGTCCCAGACGTACCCGCCCTCGCCTCGATCGATCGAGATCGGCTGCGCGTAGAGCGGCTTGGTGTAGCTCGGGAGGATCGCGGAGTAGCGCTCGTGGAGTTCGGCGTTGGTCGTCATCGGCACCAGGTTCCCACCGGAATCAGTCGGCGACGAGCGGACCGTACGAATCGGTGCGACGGTCTCGGTAGAACGCCCACTGGTCGCGGACCTCGCGGACCATGCCCAGGTCGAGGTCGCGCACCACCAACTCCTCGTCTTGGTCGGACGCCGGTTCACCGACGAACTGACCGCGCGGGTTGGCGAAGTACGACGTGCCGTAGAAGTCGTTGTCGCCCTGCTCCTCGATGCCGACGCGGTTGATGGCCCCGACGAAGTACATGTTCGCCGCCGCCGAGGCGGTCTGCTCGAGCTGCCAGAGGTAGGCGGACAGCCCGCGGCTGGTGGCCGACGGGTTGAACACGATCTCGGCGCCGGCGAGGCCGAGCGCGCGCCACCCCTCGGGGAAGTGGCGGTCGTAGCAGATGTAGACGCCCACCTTGCCGACGGCGGTGTCGAACACGGGGTATCCGCCGGTGCCGGGCCGGAAGTAGAACTTCTCCCAGAACCCCTTCACCTGGGGGATGTGGTGCTTGCGGTACTTGCCGAGGTACGACCCGTCGGCGTCGATGACCGCTGCGGTGTTGTACAGGACTCCCGGCTGCTCCTCTTCGTAGATCGGCAGGACGAGAACCATGCCGAGGCGGGCAGCGTGCTCCTGGAACCGCGTCACGGTGGGGCCGTCGGGGATCGCCTCGGCATAGTCGTAGTAGGCGGCGTCCTGCGCCTGGCAGAAGTACGGCCCGTAGAACAGCTCCTGGAAGCACATCACCTGCGCGCCCTGCGCGGCGGCCTCTTCCATCTTGTGCTCGTGCGCCTGGATCATCGACTCCTTGTCGCCGGTCCAGGCGAGTTGGACGATCGCGGCCTTGACGGTGTCGGACATCTCCGAAAGGTAGCTCGTGGTGGAGCGGCCTCGTGACGGGCTCGCTGCCTACTCTGCGCCGGTGCGGGAGATCCACGATCTGGAGGCATTCGACCGTCAGTGTGCGGCGACCCATCGCCTCGACGGCGTCGTCGTTCAGGGCGTCGACCTGTCCGAGCGCGACGAGACGCTTCGCTCGATCAGTTGCGTCGGCGCGACGTTCCTCGGATGTCGGATCGACGGCGACACGCTGGCGGCCGTCCTCGACGGAGGAGCGGTCGTCTTCCCGAACCTCCCGGCGCTTCCGTTCCGGCCGTACCGGCCCACTCTCTACACGCAGGGTGAGCTGTTGGAGGGGTGGGATCCGGACCGACCGGGATCGTTCGAGAGCGACTCGCGCGACTCCCGGATCTACGCATGGGCGTCGCAGCATCCGCACGGCACGAATCTGCCCGTGATCGACTCCCTCGCTCAGCGCCTGCACGACCATGCGATCGACGACGCGATGGGGGAGCACCTGGCGAGCCTGCCGACGCCGGGCGACGTGGTGGCGGTGATGGGCGGCCACGCGCTCCGCCGGAACGAGCCTCTCTACCGGACGGTCGTCGAGCTCGGTCGAGCCATGACCCGTGAGGGCTGGCACGTCGCGACCGGCGGCGGTCCGGGAGCGATGGAGGCGGCGAACCTGGGAGCCTGGCTCGCGACGGTCGACAACCGCGAGGCGTCGGACGCGATCGACCGATCGATCGAGCTCCTGTCGGCCGAGACCGAGTACGGCCGGGCCGACGAGTACCTCCGGGCGGGGGAGTCGGTCCTCGCCGAGTTCCCCGACGGTGCCGAGAGCCTGGCGGTCCCGACGTGGTTCTACGGCCACGAGCCGACGAACCAGTTCGCCACTCATGTCGCGAAGTACTTCGCCAACTCGATCCGCGAGGACGGTCTGCTCGCGATCGCGACGCGCGGTGTGGTCTTCGCTCCGGGTGCGGCGGGGACGACCCAGGAGGTGTTCCAGGACGCCACCCAGAACCACTACGCGGTGTTCGGCTCGGCGAGCCCGATGGTGTTCCTCGACTCGACCTTCTGGCGCGAGCGACTCCCCGCCGAGCCGCTGTTGCGCACCCTCGCCGGCGACCGCCCGTACGCGACGCTCATCGGCTCGGTCGACACGGCCGCCGAGGCCATCGCGTTCCTGCGTGACCACCCACCTGTCGACGTCGGGTGAGCAACCGGGGAGTCGTCCCCGGTGACGTGGACGAGGGCCGTCCGTACGTTCGAGGGCGTTCCCGCAGAGGGCGCGGAACATCCCCACAGAACAGGACCGACCATGACCCACATCCGCGTCAATCCCGCCTCGATGACCGCCTACGGACAGCAGGCCACCGAGATCTTCGCCGCGATCCACGGCGAGCTGACGATGCTCGTCGACACCGTCACCGAGGTGCAGTACTTCGGTCCGAACGCCGTCGAGTTCAAGACCCGCTGCGGCCTCCTGGCCCAGACCTTCGCCCAGAACCTGTTGACCGACATCTCGCGGATGGCCGAGGCGGTGAGGGTCTCGGTCTCGAACATCCAGGCGGCGCTCGGTGGTGCCGTCGTCGCGATCGAGGTCTCGGGACGCCCGATCGAGGCACCTGCGGTGGCGGCCACCGACTTCGTCGACGTCGACACCACGGCGCTCGAGGCGATCGTCGCCCCGGTCGGTGCGCACTTCGCGGCGTTGCAGGCTCGGCTCGACGATCATCTCTCCCGCCTCGCCTCCACCGATTGGGAGGGCAACGCCAAGCAGCAGGCGGTCACGTTGGTCACCGGCTTCACCGGGCAGGCCAAGGAGCGCTGCGCGGAAGCCGAGACGTCGATCTCCAGCTACATCGCCGATCAGCTCTCGGCGGTCGTGGCGGCCGACGTCTGAGTCGATCGCATCCGGGATCATCGCGTCCGAGCGGGTCGTGTGGTGGCGGTTCACTACCGTGACGCGGTGACCGAGCACACGTCGACCCTGGTCGACGGGTTCGACGACTTCGTCAAGATCGGCAGCGGCGCATCGTCCACCGTGTACCGGGCGCGCCAGATCCGCATGGATCGCCCCGTCGCGATCAAGGTGCTGCACGCCGACCTGTCGAGCGACCGTGATCGTCGAGTGTTCGAGCGGGAGTGCCGAGCGATGGGGGTGCTGTCCCGGCACCCCCACTTAGTTACAACAGATTGGACACTGCTTACAGTATTGAAGTCCCGGGGTCGGCACAAGAATACATAATCGCCTTTGGTAACTACGAA
>JBCCTP010000285.1:0-6302 GCA_039198505.1 Actinomycetota bacterium
CACAGCTCGCAATGGTCGACGCCAATCGCGCCGACCGGTCCGACTCCGGGCAGGTGGCCGGGATGTCACCCTGGATCCTCAAGGACTTCCGCGCACCCGTGCGGGTGCTTCCCGGGATCCAGGACGGCTACAACCGCAAGGGCCTCGTGAGTGAGGAGGGTGAACCCAAACTCGCCCACGAGACCCTCAAGCGGTACTACGCGACGTAGCGGCGACACCCTGGGTCAGGCACAGGTTGTTGTCGTCTCAGCCCTTGGCTTCGGTGAAGGCGTCGGAGTAGTTGATCTCGAACTCGCCGGTGTCGAGGATCGACTCGACCGAGTCGGGACCGCCGACCAGCACGTCGGGCGACGTGAGGAACTCGTTGAGCTCGGCGTCGAGCGCGTCGAGCGCTGCAGCGTTCGGGGTGCCGTAGTAGTTCCAGTTCGAGAGCGTGGCGCCCTCGTCGGCGTCGAGGATCCAGTTGATGAAGGTGTGCGCCGTGCAGACGTTCTCGGCATCGAACGGGATCGCCATGTTGTCGACCCAGCGCGTGCCGCCCTCCTCGGGCACGAAGAAGACGTACCGGCTCGGATCGTCGGTGTCGAGGAACTGCGTGAACGCGTCACCCGAGTAGGTGTGGGCGATCGCCGACTCGCCGGCGGTGATCAGTTCGTCGGACGTGTCGGTGTCGAAGGCGAGCAGGTTGTCCTTCGTCGCCGACACGAGGTCCCGTGCAGCATCGAGCTCGCCCTGGTCGGTCGAGTTCAGCGAGTTGCCGGCGGCCTTCAGCGCAGCGCCGAGGGTTTCGCGCGGGTCGTCGAGCAGCGTGATCTGTCCGGAGAACTCCGACGCTTCGTCACCGAACACGAGGTCCCACGAACGGGGGAAGTCGGTGCCGACGACCTCGGTGTCGACCGACAGGCCGGTGTAGCCCCACTGGTAGGGAACCGAGAAGGCCTGCTCGGGGTCGTAGCTCGGGTTGGCGAAGTCGTCGCTGAGGTTCTCGATGTTGGGGATGACGGAGAAGTCGAGCGGGCGGAGGAACTCGCCGTCGATCATGATGCCCACCATGTAGTCGGACGGGACGATCACGTCGTACCCCGAGTTGCCCGCGGCGATGACCGACTGCATCACCTCGTTCGACTCGTAGGTGTCCATCGTCGCCGAGATGCCGAACTCGCCGGCGAACGCTTCGAGGTGTTCGGGGTCGATGTACTCGGCCCAGTTGTAGAGGCGGAGGTCGCCGTCGACCTCGCCCACCTCGCACTCGGTCTCGGCGCTCGCTGCGCCTCCGTCGTCGTCACTGCCGCACGCTGCGGCGACCACGGCCAGACCGGCGACGGCCGCGACCGTGCGCATGGTGGTGGGCTTCATCGGGACCTCCCCAGGAATTGGTTCACGTTGCGAGCGCATCCGCCCGAATGCGATGCCAGAGTCTGGCCGATCCGATGGGCGGAACGACGTGACCGGCCGTGAACAGCACATTTCGGACCCGGCACCGGATGTGCTGAAAACAGCACGAATCGGACCCGGCACCGGATGTGCTGTCTCAGGTGGTGGCGGGTCCGCCGCGGGAGCGTTGGAGGAGGAGCGACGCGAGGACGAGGATCGTCGAGGCGAGGAGCATCAGCACGGACACGGCGTTGATGAGCGGGGTGACGCCCTTGCGGATCAAGCTGAACACGTAGACCGGGAGCGTCGTCGAGCCGGGCCCCTGCACGAGCTGGGTGATCACCACGTCGTCGAGCGACAGCGTGAGCGCCAGCAGGGCGCCGCCGAGCACACCCGGCATGATCGTGGGCAGCGTGACATGGCGGAACGCCATCCACCGCGACGCGTACAGGTCCTGCGCTGCTTCTTCGAGCGTCTCGTCGGTTCCGGCCAGCCGGGCCCGGACCACCACCGAGACGAACGAGATGTTGAACGCGATGTGGCTCAGCGTGATCGTGCCGAAGCCCTTCGAGAAGTTCCAGTAGTCGTCGACCTGCCCGAAGAACAGCAGCAGCATCACCGCCATCGTGACGTCGGGGATGATGATCGGCAGATACAGCAGCGCGTCGAAGACCTTGCGCCCGCGGAACGTGAACCGTTCGAGGGCCAGCGCGCTCATGGTGCCGAACACGACGGACACCACGGTCGACACGAGAGCGACCCGGATCGAGTTGCCGACCGCGTCCCGGATCGGCTGGTCGTTGATCGCCTCGCGGTACCAGTCGGTGGTGAAGCCGCCCCAGATGCCGACGTTGCGAGCGTCGGAGAAGGAGTAGATCACCAGCACGACGATCGGCAGGTAGAAGAACGCGTACACGAGCCAGCCGTTGGCCCGGAGGAACCACTTGGTGGCGCCCCTCGGCTCGGTGATCGACCCGGCCGCGCTCACAGGGTTCTCCCGCTCCGGCGGAAGTAGACGACCGTGGCGAACAGCATCACGATCATCAGCACGGTCGACAGCGCGGCACCGAGCGGCACGTTCGACGCACCGAAGAACTGGTTGACGATGTGACTGCCGAGCAGTGTGGTCGTGGCGCCGCCGAGGATCTCGGGCGTGACGTAGGCGCCGAGACTCGGCACGAACACAAGGATCGTTCCGGCGACCACGCCGGGCATCGACAGCGGGAGCAGCACGTGTCGGAACGACTGGAAGCCCGACGCATACAGATCTCGACTCGCCTCGAGCAGACGGGAGTCGATGCGCTCGATCGCGGCGTACAGCGGGAGGATCATGAACGGCAGGAATCCGTAGACGAGACCGATCACGACGGCGGCCTGCGTGAAGAGCAAGCGGGTCTCGCCGATGCCGATGAACTCGGTGATGCGGGAGAAGATCCCGTCGGTGCCGAGGATGACATACCAGGCGTAGTTCCGGACGAGGAAGTTGGTCCAGAACGGGATCATCACCAGGACCAGCAGGGCGTTGCGCATCGCCTTCGGCCGGGTGGCGATGAAGTAGGCGAAGGGATAGGCGACGACGAGGCAGATGAGCGTCGTGATGATGGCGAGCACGAGCGATCGCTGGACGATCGCCCGCACGAGGTCGTCACCGAGCGCCCGGTACGAGTCGAGGTTGAAGTCGCGGAGTTCGGCCTGTCGGAATCGATTTCGGGTGGCGAACGAGTACACCGCCACGATGACGAGCGGGACGGCGAAGAAGATGACGAGGTAGGCGTAGGCCGGAAGGGCGAGCAGGAACCCTCGTCGCCGCTTGGCTCGTTCGTTGGCCTGCTCGAACTCGGGGGTGGCCTCGGCGACCCCGGTCGGCTCGTGGTCGTCGGGCGGAGGGACGCCCGCGTTCTCCGGCGGCGACTCGACGACGGTCACGACTCGATCACGATCACGTGTCGATCGCCTGCGCCAGGCCTGATGCGTCGATGGCGTCGAGTTCGTCGTACACCGACGAGTCGGCGACCGAGTCGTCGATCGGCACGAGGTGGTCGACGCCGCGTTCCCACCACACGTCGACCGCCGAGCCCGGCGTGTGCCGCTGGTCGGGTGCGACATCGGGTGAGCGGACCTCGAGCCGCATCCAGTCGACCGAGACGGCGTAGACCATCGAGTGGCCGAGATAGGTCGCCTCGGTGATGATCCCCGGGAGTGCGACCGCGGCGTCGACCGGGGCGTCGCCGACCTCGCCGAGGCGGATCGACTCGGGACGCACGCTCAGGCCGACCTTCGTGCCGGACGGCAGCGTGTTCTCGACAGCGGTTCGCGCTCCGTTCGCGAGCACGGCGGTCTTCGGATCGGCGACCGTGGCGTCGAGCAGGTTCGTCTGGCCGATGAAGTCGGCGACGAACCGGGTGGTCGGTCGGGCGTACAGCTCCTCGGCCGACCCGACCTGGAGGAGCCGGCCCTCGTGCATCACGGCGATCCGATCGCTCATCGTGAGCGCCTCCTCCTGATCGTGCGTGACGAACACGAAGCTCACGCCGAGTTCGCGCTGCAGGGTCTTCAGCTCGCCTTGCATCTCCTGGCGCAGCTTGAGGTCGAGTGCACCGAGCGGCTCGTCGAGGAGGAGAACCTTCGGTCGGTTGACCAGGGCCCGGGCCAAGGCGACGCGCTGTTGCTGACCGCCCGAGAGCTGGTCGGGCTTGCGTCCGTCGAGGCCGCCGAGTTGGACCAACTCGATCAGTTCGCCGGCTCGTCGGCGCGCTTCGGACTTGTCGACCTTCTGCATCTTCAGGCCGAACGCGACGTTCTCGAGCACGGTCATGTGCGGGAAGAGGGCGTAGCTCTGGAAGACCGTGTTGACCGGTCGCTTGTTCGGCGGGAGTGTGCCCACCTCGTCGCCGTAGATCCGCAGGCTGCCCTCGGTGGGGAACTCGAGACCCGCGATCATCCTCAGCGTCGTGGTCTTGCCGCAGCCCGACGGGCCGAGCATGGCGAAGAACTCACCGTCGGCGATGGCGAGGTCGATCGCGTCGACGGCGACGACGTCACCGAACCGCTTGGTGACCGAGTGGAGCTCGACGGCCGGCGTGTCGTCGACCATGGGGATCTCACCGGTCGGGGAGTCGCCGGGCATCGACGGATGATGGCACGTCACGATGACCGCATCGCGCCGCCGCGGAACAGCACATCCGGTGCCGGGTCCGATTCGTGCTGTTTCGTCAGGCGCGCCCGTAGGGAGTACGGACGGCGCCCTTCTTCTCGGCGAGCACGCACAGGTGGTCGTGGGCGATCGTCGCCGCTGCGAGCGCCGTGACCTCGGCGTGGTCGTAGGGGGGTGACACCTCGACCACGTCCATGCCGATCACGTCGAAGGGTGCGAGGCCCCGAATTGCGTCGAGGGCCTGCGCGGTCGTCAGCCCGCCGGCGACCGGCGTGCCGGTGCCCGGGGCGAACGCCGGGTCGAGGCAGTCGATGTCGAACGTGAGGTACGCCTGGGATCCGCCGACCACCTCGTCCACGACGTCCAGCACGGCATCGACGCCGTTCCGGTGCACCCACGGCGCTCCGAGGATCGTGAAGCCGTGATCGCCAGCGTCGTTGTACGTCCGGAGCCCGATCTGGACCGACCGGGCCGGATCGATGAGGTTCTCCCGCATCGCCCGCAGGAACATCGAGCCGTGGTCGAGGCGGTCGCCGTCGTCGGGCCACGTGTCGCTGTGGGCGTCGAAGTGGATGAGGGCGAGCGGTCCGTACTTCTCGGCGTGCGCCCGCAACAGGGGATAGGTGACGAAGTGGTCGCCGCCGAAGGTGACCATGCTCGTGTCGGTCGAGAGGATGTCGCGGGCGTGGTCGACGACCCGCTCCACGACGTCGGTCGGGCGGCCGAAGTCGAGGTACACGTCGCCGTAGTCGACGACGCTCAAGGTGTCGAACGGATCGAACCCGAACGGGTACGCCGGAAGGGAGGAGATCTCGACCGACGCTTCTCGGATCGCGCGCGGCCCGAGTCGCGCTCCCGGACGGCCGGAGGTGGCGGCGTCGAAGCAGATGCCCGACACGGCGACGTCGACGCCGTCGAGGTCGCGGGAGTAGTTGCGGCGGAGGAACGAGGTCGCCCCGCCGTAGGTCATCTCCGGCCAGCGACCGAGCGTGTCGCGATCGCCCCGCCGGAACGCCTGCTCGCCGGCCGGCCGATCCGGTCGATCGAGTCGAGAAGCGTCGTCGGTGGGCGTGCCTGGGTGGTCCACCGGCGCAGAGTACGTGGCCGAACGAGGGCTCGTGTGCGCCGAACCGGGACGCCGAGGGTCAGCCCTCGGCGTCGATGGCGGCGGCCACCCGGCGGTGGGCTTCCCAGATCTCCTCGGGGAGGCCGGTGAACTGCTCGAGGTGGGCGGACCGGTACTCCATCTCCTGGCGCCAACGCGCGATGTCGATCGTGAGCACCGAGTCGAGGTCGGCCAGAGCCTGGTCGTCGAGGCCGTCGAGGTCGAGTTCCTCGCGCGCGGGAACCACACCGACCGGAGTCTCGACGCCGGTCACGTCGCCGGCCCGGTACCGCATCAGCCACAGCAGCGGCCGCAGGTTCTCTCGGTACCCCGGCCACAGGAAACGGCCGTCGTCGCCGCGCTGGAACCAGTTGACGTGAGCGAAGATCGGGGCCGACTTGGCCGCACCGATGACCTTCAGCCAGTTGTCGGCGTAATCAGCCTCGGGGTAGGACATGAACGGGCGCATCGACATCGGGTCGTACCGCAGCACGCCCTCGAGTCCGTCGGCCGCGAAGGTGGCCTCGGCGCCGAGCGTCAGCCCTAGCGAAGCCATGCCTTTTAGGCTATTGCCCTGTGGGCTATAAGGTTAAGGGGCCAAGGTTACAGCAAGGGGAGGCAGAGAAAGCGATAGAATAGGCGAATCCATTGGCAAACGATGGGTTCAAA
>JBCCTP010000286.1:0-6297 GCA_039198505.1 Actinomycetota bacterium
GAGAGGCGGAGCTGTCCGCCTCCGCCCGGGCCAGATCCGGACACTGTCCGCATGCGCCCAGGTCACACTCGGTCTGGGATGCTCGGGAGATGGAGTTCGATCTCACCCAGACCGACCACCTGCTCACGACGACGCGTGCAGTGCGGAAGCGACTCGATCTCACTCGGCCGGTTCCGAGGGAGCTCCTGCTCGAGTGCATCGAGATCTCGACGCAGGGTCCGGCGGGTGGCAACTACCAGAAGTGGCGGTGGGTGATCGTCGACGACCCCGACCGCAAGGCCGTGATCGCCGACGCGTATCGACGGACCTATGCGCCGTACATCGAGAAGCAGAAGCAGGCGGTCGAACGAGCGGGCAACCAGTCGGACACCGATGCGATCATCGATTCGAGCATGCACCTCGCCGAGGTGCTCGAGGACGTGCCCGTGCTCGCGATCCCGTGCGCACTGGGCTCCCCCGCCGACGCCGGCGATCTGACCGGCGGTCAACAGGGCTGGTGGGGATCGGTGATCCCGTCGATCTGGAGCTACTGCCTCGCCGCCCGCTCTCGCCGACTGGGTACGGCATGGACCACCCTTCACCTGGGTGGCGCCGACGACGTCGCCGACGCTCTCGGCATCCCGGGCACGGTGACGCAGCTCGCCTGCATCCCGACCGCCTACTACACGGGCGACGACTTCAAGCCGGGCCGTCGTCGCCCGGCGAGCGAGATCACCTACTGGAACGGCTGGAAGCAGTCGGACATCACGGCCTGACGGATCGAGGCCGGGGCCCGTCCGTCAGCCGGCTTCGAGCAGGTCGACGACGAACACGAGCGTCTCGTTCGGGGCGATCACTCCCCCGGCGCCCGCCGCTCCGTATCCCATCTCGGGTGGGATCGTCAGCCGGCGCCGACCACCGATCTTCATGCCCTGGACGCCTTCGTCCCAGCCCTCGATGACCTGACCCTGGCCGAGGCCGAAGCGGAACGGCTCCATGCGGTCCCACGACGCGTCGAACTGCTGGCCCGTCGACCACGACACGCCGACGTAGTGCACCGTCACGTTCATCCCCGCCGTGGCCTCGTTGCCGTCGCCGACCTCGAGGTCGTCGATCACCAACTCGGTCGGCGGATCTTCCGCGGGAATGGACACCTCGGGCTTGCGCATCCGGGCGACGGTACCGGCCGGACAAACGGTGTCAGACACCGACTGTCTCGCGTCAGGGATTCTGGAGGAGGTCGATCAGGCTGCTGGTGTCCCAGCGGTTGCCGCCGCGGGCCTGAACCTGCGCGTAGAGCTGGTCGACGAGTGCGGTGACGGGGAGGCGCGCACCGTTGCGCCCGGCCTCGTCGAGCACGATCGCGAGGTCCTTGCGCATCCAGTCGACGGCGAACCCGAAGTCGAACGTCCCCTCCGACATCGTGACCGCCCGGTTGTCCATCTGCCAGCTCTGCGCGGCGCCCTTGCCGATCACGTCGACGACCTGCTCGATGTCGAGTCCGGCTCGCTGGCCGAACGCCACAGCTTCCGCCAGGCCCTGCACCACGCCGGCCACGCAGATCTGATTGACCATCTTCGTGAGCTGCCCCGAGCCGGCAGGTCCCAGCCGCACGCAGCTCTTGGCGAACGGCTCGATGAATTCGGCCGCCCGTTCGAACACCTCGGCGTCATCGGCGCCGCACATCACCGTGAGTTGGCCGTTCTCGGCGCCGGACTGGCCGCCCGACACCGGTGCGTCGACGAACCCGACACCTCGCTCCGCGCACGCGGCCGACAGCTCTCGAGCGAGCCCGGCCGACGCGGTCGTGTGGTCGACGAGGATCGATCCCTCGCGCATCACGGCGAGCGCACCGCCCTCGCCGAACACGACCTCTCGGACGTCGTCGTCGTTGCCGACGCACATCATCACCACGTCTGCGCCGTCGGCCGCCTCGGCTGGCGTCGGTGCCGCTCGATGTCCGTTCAACGCGACCCACGCGAGCGCCTTGGCGGCGGTGCGGTTGTACACGGCGACGTCGAACCCGGCACGGGCGACGTGACGGGCCATCGGTGCGCCCATCACCCCCATCCCGAGGAATCCGATGACGGGAATCGGTTCGTCGGCGGCGTCGGAGGACCCTGGATCGGACATCGGGCGAGTTTGGCAGAGTCCGGACTTCTCACCGACGAGGTCGCCCAATCGGGTGACACAGCCCCAGACTGCCCCCGTGGAGAGCCGCCCACTCGAGTGGACCGTCGTGTCGTGGAACGTCCTCGGCGCGCGCCGTCCCGACCTGTCCCGGCTCGCCGACGTCCTCGCCGAACGCTCCCCCGACGTCGTGATGCTGCAGGAGGTCCAGCGAGGTCAGGCCGAGGAGCTCGCACGCCGTCTGGGGATGCGCTTCACCTGGGCGTTCAAGCACAATCCGTGGCGACCGTTCTTCTCGGCGTGGGCCGAGGGAGCCGCCATCCTGACCCCACACCAGCTCGGAGCGCCGGCCCACACGCAGGTCAGCACGGCCGGCAGCAAGCGGAGCTGGCGCCGACGGATCCTGCAGTGGGCGCTCGTGGGTCGCGATGACCGTTCGGCGTACCTCGTCTACAACGCACATCTCACGCCCGACGCACAGGAGAGCGAGGCGAGGATGGGCGAGGGTCGCCGGATCGCCGAGATCGTCGCCGAGAACGGTGACTCACCACCGGCGATCGTCGGTGGCGACATGAACGCCGACGTGGGTGAGTCGGTGCTCGATGTCATCCCGGGGAGTCGAGCCGAGACGTCGGCGACGAATCCCGCGGACGCACCGGTGGTGACCATCGATCACGTCGTCGTGCCGGATGCGGCCACCGTGGTGAGTGCCGACGTACCCGAGGGCGGCGCGGAGTGGCGAGAGCTGTCCGACCACCTCCCGGTCACGGTCACCTTCTCGCTCGACTGGGTCGACGGCGACTGGGTCGGCTGACGGCGTCGACGGTCAGCCGGCCAGCGCGGTCTCGATCGCGGGCAGGATCATCTGTCGACCCGTGACGTGGATGGTCGTCCACCCGGCGGCGTCGGCGGCGGACACGTTGGCGGCGAAGTCATCGAGATAGAGGATCGCCGACGCGTCGACGCCGATCCGCTCGGTCGTGAGCTCGAAGATCTCGGGTTCGGGCTTGCGTGCACCGACCTCGGACGAGTCGACCACGGCGTCGAACAGTTCGAGGTCGATGGTCTCCGCGAGGTGCGGACGGAACTCGCGCAGGCTGTTGGTGAGGAGCCCGGTTCGGTACCCGTCGGAGCGCAACGACGCAACGCGCTCGACGACCTCGGCGTGGACGTCGAAGTCGCCGCGCAGGAGCCGCTCGTACTCGTCGCCGCGCAGCGAGATGTCGGCGTCGCGAGCCCATGGGCCGACGGCGGCCTGCATCTCGGCGACGGCGAGCTCTCCCCGTTCGGCGCGGTGCCACGGGTGGTCTCGGGTGGACGTCTCGCGTGGACCCATCAGCACGTCGAGCATGCGGGTCATCTCGACGTCGTGCCACCCTGCGATCTCGGTGAGCGCATCGGTGATCGGGGTGATGACGACCCCGCCGAAGTCGAACACGACGGCCCGGACGGGACCGTTCGGGGACACGGTCATGTCGCCGTGCTCATGGCCGTCGTGACCGGGCGGGCCGCGACGACTACTTCTTCTTCTTGGACTTCGACGCGGACTCGGCCTCGTCGCCGTCCTTGAGCACGCCCTTCGCGAGCGCCTCGTCGAGGTAGTCCTCGGCCTCCTCGGCCGACACGTCGAGCGCGGGCGAGATCTCGGAGATCAGGTTGACCCGCGCCCGCTCGTACATCGTGCGTTCGGCGGCCGAGAGCGACGCGTCACGGTTGCGGGCAGCGAGGTTCCGGACCACCTCGGCGACCTGGTACACGTCGCCGCTCTTGAGCTTCTCCTGGTGGTTCTTGAACCGGCGACTCCAGTTGGACGGCACGCGTGGGTCGGGCTTGGCCAACACGGACACCAGGTCCTCGAGCTCGTCGGCCGACACGGGCGGACGCACGCCGACCTCGTCGGTCTTGTCGACCGGCACCTTCAGGGTCATCTCGTTGATGACGGTCTTGAGAATCAGGTAGTCCTGCTTCTCGCCGAAGAACTCCATCTTCTTGGTTCCCTGCACGACGCACGCGCCGTGTTGGGGGTAGATGACGGTTTCGCCCTTCTTGAATGTCACGCAGCACCTCGTCGTGGATCGGGGAGAGATCAGGGTATCGGCGCTGCGGCGATCGCTCCCAGCCGCATCCGGTGTCCCGTCGGACGTGCTGTCATGATGCGGGGCGATGGCACCCCGTTCGGCGCACGGTGACACCCTGTGGCCCGCCGTGACCTACGAGCGGCTCACCTGGTTGGTGGGCGAGGGTGGCGACGGTCGCCGGTCGACACGGGGTCGCCGGTACGACTCGGCGCTGATCCCCGAGATCGCCGACGCCGAGATGATGCTGCCGTCGGAGTGTGCGCTCATCTCCGAGGACGTACGCACCGCCATCGCGGCGTTCGACCTCCGCGTGGGTGATCGCCTCGCCCCGCTGGAGGCGCTGCTCGTGCGGATCGAGTCGGCGGCGTCGTCGCGCATCGAGAACGTGGCGACGCCGATCCCCGAGCTGTTCCTCGCCGATGTCGACGACGACGGTGGCCGCTCGGCCAACGAGGTCCTCGGCAACGTCGATGCGACGACGGCGGCGATCATCCTCGCCGAGGACATCACGCCGGAGTCGATCCTCGACATGCATCGGGCGCTGCTCCGGCGGAGTCATCCGGTGTTGGCCGGCAAGTGGCGCGACGAACCGGTGTGGATCGGTACGTACTCGGCGGGTCCTCCGGGCGCGACGTTCGTCCCGCCGGCCGCACATCGCGTTCCCGCAGCGATGGAGGACCTGTGCTTCTTCGTCGACCGGTCGGACATCCCGGTGTTCATCCAGGCGATGGTCATGCACGCCCACTTCGAGACGATCCACCCGTTCCCCGACGGGAACGGACGGGTCGGGCGCGCGCTCATCCACGCGCTGCTCCGCCGCGAAGGACTCACCCGGGCGGCCACGTTGCCGATCTCGGCGGGGATCGTGTCGCAGAAGCACCGCTACGTCGAGGCGCTCAACGAGTACCGGGGCGGTGACTTCCTCCCGATCGTCGAGCTCGGTGCCGACGCCGTGTTCGCCGCGATCCGCAATGCCGGCCATCTCCACGACGACGTCGAACGGATCATCGAGCACTGGCGCGAGCTCACCGCCGAGGAACGGGCGGACTCGGCGGTGCATCGGGTCGTCGGCGGTCTCGCCTCGCATCCGGTGTTCAGCGCTGCCGACATCGCCGACTGGGCGGAGATCCGTCCACCGACCGCGCGTCGGGCGATCGCCCGTCTCGCCGACCTCGGCATCGTGCGGCCGATGGAGGGCAACCAGTGGATCGCCCACGAGTTGATCGGAGCGGTCAACTCGTTCATCGACCGGGCGATCAACCCCTACGGACGCCACTGAGCCGCCGTCGCCGTCGCCGGGCCGTCACGTCCCTGATGGTCACCGGCTCGTCAGCGTGACGAATTGGTACCACCAGCCGGTGTCGGCAGGGTCGCCGAACGTCTCGAACGATTCGACGGCACCGAGATGCTCGCCGAGCAGCGTTCGCACGTGGTCGTCGGTGCGGAGGCGGAACAATCGCCGTCCCTCGACCTTCCCCCACTCGCCGTGCACCTCGTCGTCGGGACCGCCCCACAGGCCGATGCCGACCGGCGCTCCGGGTCGGAGGATGCGTCGGATCTCGTCGAGGACCGCGCCGATCAGTCGGTCGGGGATGTGCTGGAGCGCACTCATCGAGTAGCCCGCGTCGAACGAGTGGGACCGGAACGGGAGCCGGTCGAGCGAGCCCGGCACGACCGTCAGGTCACGCCGGCGGGCGAGGTGACCGTTGCCGATCGCGAGGTCGAGGCCGACGTAGTGGAGGCCGCGGTCGGCGAACGCGGCGCCGTCGGTCGCCGGTCCGGCACCGAGGTCGACCACCGAGGAACACCCGTCGCGGAGCAGCCGCTGGACGAAGGCATCGCGGAGTTCGACGCGCCGACCCGTGGGCTCGCCGCGCACTTCGGCCGCCGCTTCGGCCTCGTAGTACGACGAGAGGTCGGCGATGTCGGGGTCCACGCCCCGAGTGTGGCTCGCGCTCGCGATCAGGTGGATGCTGATTGTGTCGTCACCGGGGGCCAGGCCCTCGACGAGTCAGAAGACGGTGTAGCCGCCGTCGACGCAGACCTCTTGGCCCGTGTGGTACGTCTGGCTCGGGTCGGCGAGGAACGCGCCCACCTCGCGGAACTCCGA